>CANKVC010000009.1 GCA_947486835.1 Cytophagaceae bacterium
AGGTCTTCCCAAAATAGCCACTCTAGGTACACCTGCTTCAGGATTCTCTTCGCCCTCTTCTTCGAAATGAGAAATCATGACGTCCAACATATCTCCCGTTCCACTACCGCTTTCAGCAGCAATTGGAAATGGATCACCTAATCCTAACTCATAAAATTCAGCGGCAGCATAGGCCTTTTCATGCGTATCCGCCTTATTTGCGATTAAAATAACCGGTTTTTTAGATTTTCTTAAAACTTTTGCAAAGTCCTTATCCAAATCAGTCAATCCTGTTTGACAATCAACCACAAACAATAAGACGTTAGATTCTTCTATCGCCATTTCCACTTGCTCACGAATGGCGCCTTCAAAAATATCCTCAGACCCGTGTACATATCCTCCCGTGTCAATAACAGTAAAAAACTTACCCGTCCACTGTCCATAGCCATAATGACGATCTCGAGTAACACCCGACATATTATCCATGATCGCTTTTCTTTGTTCAATCAAACGATTAAAAAGCGTTGATTTACCAACATTTGGACGACCTACAATTGCAATTATATTTGACATTTTATTATTTAATTAATCGAGTGCATACCCGAATGAACGCAATTTGTCTGCCTTTCCCCGCCAATCTGGCTCAACTTTAACAAACTGCTCTAAAAATACATGTTTACCAAAAAACTTCTCCAACTCCGCTCGAGCTTGAATACCTACTTTTTTAATACTCTCTCCCTTATGGCCAATTAAAATGGCACGCTGCGACACGCGCTCCACATAAATTTCTGAAGCAATACGAATGATAGTTTCCTCCTCCTTAAATGAAGTGACAACCACCTCGCACGAATAGGGAATCTCTTTTTTGTAATTTAAAAAAATCTTCTCCCGAATAATTTCTGAAGCAAAAAACCGCTCAGGCTTATCTGTCAATTCATCCTTATCAAAAAATGGAGGATGAACAGGTAACTTCTCAACAATATGTGTAAATATTTGATCTAAGTGAACTCCTTCTAAAGCTGAAATAGGTAAAATAACCTTTCCAGGAAAAATTTCCTTCCAATAATCCAAGCAAACCTGAAGTTTTTCAGAATCAACCAAGTCAATTTTATTAATCAAAACTAAAATGGGAGTCTCCGTGTGATCTTTCCAATTAGTCAAAAAATCTAAATCTTCATACGTATCAAAAACATCCGTTACATATAAAACAACATCCGCATCTTCTAAAGAACTTCGAACAAATGCCATCATCGACTTATGCAGCTCATATTTAGGCATTAAAACACCCGGAGTATCGGAATATACAATTTGATATTCATCATCTCCCAGCACGCCATTTAACATACCTAAAATCCTATGTCGAGTAGTTTGTGCCTTAGAACTAACAATAGACAAACGTTCTCCAACCAAAGCATTCATCAAAGTGCTTTTGCCAACATTGGGTTTACCAATAATACTAATAAAACCTGCTTTATGCTGCTGGGCCATATTTTTTTTGTACTGCCCAAAAAAGGGTGGGATTGTAAATTTTAACAAAGATACTTGTTTTTATGCGAAAAACACTGCACCTTTGCACTCCAATTATATCGCGGGGTGGAGCAGTTGGTAGCTCGTTGGGCTCATAACCCAAAGGTCGTCAGTTCGAGTCTGGCCCCCGCTACATTGAAAAAGGTCTTCATCGAAGACCTTTTTTTTATGCCCAAATTCCCTGAATCAATTGCCGTTTAATAAATAAATTACCTTTAAATAATTCATTTGATATTTCTGAATTACAATTTCTTAGGTTTAATAATTATAAAAATTCTAAAAATTGAAAATGAGAACAGAAATAAAATTACCTGGCATCGTAAATTGTCCAATTAAAGATATCGTATATATTGAAGGAAAGGGTAATTATAGTTTGGTTTATTTAGCTACTAAAAAAGAAGTTTATATAGCCAAGACGTTGAAAAAATTTGAATCTCATTTTAGAATGCACAAATTCATTCGAATTCATAAATCCTTTTTGGTGAATCAAGAAAATATCTCTTCCGTTAACACCTCAAATTTCAACCAAATTACTACATCATTGGGCAATACTTTACCCGTTTCACGGCGAAAACTAGCCCACGTTAAGCAAAAATTATCATAAAAAAAGGGCCAAAAAGGCCCTTTTTTTATTGTATCTCTAATTTAAATTACTTGCCGCTAGGAGCAGAAAGTAAGTTAAAGAATTGATCTAATTTAGGAGTAACAATTATTTCAGTACGACGATTTAATTTACGTCCTGAACGGCTTTTGTTCTCTGATTGAGGTTCAAATTCACCACGACCCCCTGCAGTCATACGCTCAGGATCTACTGAGAATTTAGTTTGCAATAAACGAACAACTGAAGTAGCACGCTTAGCACTTAAATCCCAGTTATCTTTAATACAATCTGTAGAAATTGGCACAGCATCTGTATGACCTTCTACTAAGATATCTAAGTCCTTATGGTCATTAACTACCTTAGCAACTTTAGCCAAAACAGTTTCAGCTTTAGCGTTTACAATAGCGCTACCAGAAGCGAACATCAATTTATCAGAAATTGAGATGTAAACAACTCCCTTTTTAACTTCAACCGTTACATCATCATCATTAATATCAGCCAATGAACGCTTAAGGTTCATCACTAAAGAAAGATTAATGCTGTCTTTACGTTGCATCGATGAATTCAAATCTTTAATGTATTTACCTTGGTCATTTAATGCTTCCAAAGATTTGCGAATACTTTCAGCACCCGATTTGTTAATTACAGATAGATCAGATAAACGATCCAACAAATTTGTATTTGTTTTTTTCATGTAATCCAATTGCTCCTGAACGGATTTCAATTGATTATTTTTTGCCTCAAGATCCAAATCTCTTTTCTTGATTTCTCCCTGAAGACTAGCTGTCAAAGATTGGCAATCAACTAAATTTGCTTTTGCCTTAGCTAAAGCCTGATCGCTACTAGTTTGTAATTCTGTCAAACGTGACTGTAAGTCGGCCATTTTCTTTTTACTAGAACAAGAAAAAAAGAAAGGCATTAACGCAAGTACCAAAAGTAATTTTTTCATGGTAATTTTTTTAATTATGTAGTTTAGATTATTCTTTATTAATTAACAATAGTGCAAAAATATAAATCTATAACACAAAAACTATCCTTATTTCAAAAAAAATTACAAAATAAGGCCATTTTTATTCATCGGTAATAACATATCATTGTTCGGCAATAATATGTCATTATATTGAAATTACAATTTATGATTTAATCTTTCTAAAATTTTAACCGTATCCTCATCTAATAATGAATTAATGGATTCCATTACTTCAAAAAAATGATCCAATTTTTCTTGACCAAGCCTTTCATATACGATTTCATTAAATAGAATAACACCTTGTCGCGCTTGATCTCTCTTTTTCTTGCCTAATTCGGTTAAGAAGATTTTTACCACTCGCTTATCTTTAAAATTTGCTTCCCGACGAATCCATTTCTTGTCTTCCAATGTTTTTAACATACGCGTCAAACTTCTAGACTCAAGCCCTAAAGCAGGTGCTATTTTTGTTGCCGAGGTTCCATTTTTATCAATGTGCAATAAAGCATATCCTATAGCCATCGTCATGTCAAATTGGGCAGCATAGGTATTATACATCCTGCTAATTGCATTCCAACCTGTTTTAATCTGAAAATCAACCGTATTCTCTGCTTTCATATAAAGTATGTTTAGCATACTAATTGTAAATTTGGGTCAAAAAAAAATAGGATGCAAGCATCCTATTTTACAATTGACTATTTCAAAACTTATTGAATTCGATTCCCTTTCATCCTTTTGCTATTTACTTTTAAGCCTGAAAAGGATGACTTCATGATCTCTAATCTAATTTTTGATTTATTGTAAAGCAAATATTTATTTCCATCATACATCAATCGACTAAATGTGGTGCTACCAGATTCATCGACCAATTGATAAAAATATTCGCCTTTCTCTCCTAATATCGGAGCAAAGTGCAAACTTTTTGCCTCACCGGCACCTGATTCAAAAGAAATAAGTAGATGATCCTGTGACTGCTTAACCAAAAGTCCTGGCGTTTGCTTCTCGAGTGTAATTCGATTGATGGATTTACCATTGACTATAAGGACTTTGCCGGATTTGACATTCGCCTCAGAAGCGTTTAACTCACGTTCTAGAAACAGAGGATTGTCGTTGTAAAATTGGATTTTCTCTAAAGGCAATTGATTTTCCTTGATTAAAGTCATCAACGATCCTGTCAATTGCGTCTTCTCAGAACAAGAACTTAAAAAAAGACCGACCAAAAACAAAAATCCAAGTGCCCTCATAGTTTATTGAACTCCCTCTGCCAATACTAAAACTTTGTTATTTAAAACTTCAACCACCCCACCCTCAATCTGAAAAGCTTGTTTATCTGCGACGAGTTCGCCCTTTTGTAAAGTACTTACAATCGCCGCGTGATCGTTTAATATTTGAAACGACCCATCTACACCCGGAAGTGTAACGACAGAAGCTTCGCCAGCAAATACTTTACGATCAGGAGTTATAATTTCTAAATACATTTTTTTCTATTTTGATGCCTCAGCAAGTAATTTTTCTCCTTTAGCCACCGCATCATCAACGGTACCTACTAAGTTGAATGCCGCTTCAGGTAAATAATCGTATTCTCCGTCAATAATCGCATTAAAACCTTTAATCGTATCATTGATATCCACTAAAACGCCTTTTAATCCAGTAAATTGTTCAGCTACAAAAAATGGTTGAGACAAGAAGCGTTGAACACGTCTTGCGCGAGATACTACTAACTTATCCTCTTCAGATAATTCATCTAAACCTAGAATCGCGATGATATCTTGTAATTCTTTGTAGCGTTGTAAAATCTCTTTAACTCTTTGAGCTGTATCATAATGAGAATCTCCTAAAACCTCTGCTGAAAGAATTCTAGAGGTAGAATCCAAAGGATCCACCGCTGGATAAATTCCTAATTCAGCAATTTTACGAGATAATACTGTAGTTGCGTCTAAGTGAGCAAATGTTGTCGCAGGAGCCGGATCCGTTAAATCATCTGCTGGTACATAAACTGCTTGAACTGATGTAATTGAACCACGTTTTGTAGAAGTAATACGCTCTTGCATCGCACCCATTTCAGTTGCCAATGTGGGTTGGTATCCTACCGCAGAAGGCATACGACCTAATAAAGCCGAAACCTCCGAACCTGCTTGTGTAAAACGGAAAATATTATCAATAAAAAATAAAATATCACGACCAGAACCTTCTCCATCCCCATCACGGAAATGCTCAGCCACAGTTAAACCTGACAAAGCTACACGTGCACGTGCTCCAGGAGGCTCATTCATTTGGCCAAAAACTAAGGTAGCTTGAGATTTAGACAATTCGTTTTCATCCACTTTAGACAAATCCCAATGCCCCTCTTCCATCGCATGCTTAAATGCTTCCCCATATTTAATAACACCTGATTCAATCATCTCACGAAGCAAGTCATTCCCCTCACGCGTACGTTCTCCTACACCTGCAAATACAGAAAGTCCTTCATATGCTTTGGCGATGTTATTAATCAATTCCATGATCAATACTGTTTTACCTACACCTGCACCACCAAATAGACCAATTTTACCCCCCTTTACATAAGGCGCTAATAAATCGATTACCTTAATCCCAGTAAATAAAACTTCA
Organism: Cytophagaceae bacterium; assembly: GCA_947486835.1. Taxonomy (GTDB): domain Bacteria; phylum Bacteroidota; class Bacteroidia; order Cytophagales; family Spirosomataceae; genus Aquirufa. The sequence continues at coordinate 5,685 of CANKVC010000009.1, forward strand.
GTCGTTGTAGCTAATTCGTCAAACCTAGGAGCTGAACGGTGAATAGGCATCCCTTTATCAGATTTTGGTTGCTTGATGCCATCAATAGCCTCACCTACCACATTAAACAAACGGCCCTTGATTCCCTCGCCCGTTGGCATAGTCATTGGTGTTCCCAAGTCGATCACTTCTTGTCCCCTCTGAAGACCCTCAGTACCTTCCATCGCAATTGTACGAACTCTGTCCTCACCTAAATGTTGTTGAACTTCTAAAATAAGTCCTTGACCATTTGATTTAGTAACAGAAAGTGCATTTAAAATTGCTGGTAATGTTGATCCCTCTCCTTCAAAACTCACATCGACTACAGGTCCAATTACTTGTGCAACCTTCCCTTTATTTACTGCGTTTGCCATTTGATAATTAAATTAATGATTAGCTAAAAACTAATGTTTGACATCTACCTGAATGCCTTGTACATTCGGAATGCAAAATTAGTCTGTAAATTCCAATTACCAAAACTCCCGTTTGGATTTTTTTGCTATTTTTATACAAAATCGGCCTATTTCTTTGAATGAATTAAAGTTTATGCTGAAATTTAAATTTCCAATTGCACATTATCTTAAATTAAATCATTGAGCAAACAACAATTCACTTTTAATACCTGGGGCTTTCTCCTTTTATATGGCATCGGAATAGCATGTCTCAGCTATTTTTTTTTAAATGGTGTACCCGTTTTTAATACTCAAATTGCTAGTGAATTAATTCCAGTTCAAGGAGTTATAGACCAAAATTCATTGGGCCAATTAAGCTCCACTCTTTTTTTAATTCGGCAACACTATGTGTTTTTCCCTGTTGAGCTATCCACGGTCCCATTCCTATTTTTTTTCATTTTTTCCTTGATCGGAATCAGCTATTTAATCATATGTTTCAAAAAATGGTCCAACATATCATGGCTATTTATCATGTCAGGAATTTTGCTTTGGTTGGCCATCATATTAGTCAAAAATGCCGAACAGCCCATTGAAACGTTTTATGAAGTGCTCTTTTCCCAATGGATTTGGCTTGGAATTATTAGCTTATTTTTAATAACTATTTTATTCTCTAATACGATATGCCTGTTTTTATTACAATTGGGACATTCGCCGACTAAAAAAGAAAGTCAAAAAAAATGGCTAATCCTTTTTGGTTTTTATGCCGTGAACCTGATTTTCAGCTTTGGCCATTTGATTTATAACTTTCAGACAAAAACCTATATCCCTAGTTTTGTTTTTTGGATTTCAAGTATTTTGTTAGGTCTTTATCAAAACAATAAAAAACAGGGTGAACATGCATTGTTTATGGGTTTAGCCTTTTTAAGCTTATCGACTGCCTTATTAATGCTTTATACGTCAAATGATCCTGGAATTAGGGCAATCGAAACGTGGGCCTTAATATGTCAATTAATCATACTGGTTTTGTTTCCATTGTTTATCATCAGAAATTTCAATGAATTGATCAAGCTAAATTTGCCGATTTATAAGGTTGTTGACAAACCCCAATTCCTACCTACCTATATTTTATTTATCGGAGTTTTAATTTTAGGCTCTGCTTTTGTTTTTGCATTAAATGGAGGTGCTTATCACCAAATCACAGCGGCAAAATACAATGCCGATGGAGAATTAGCTCAAATTTTAAAGGACCCTTTTTTGGCTGAGATCAACTATAAACAAGGTTTAATTCACAGTAAACTTAATGCCAAGAGTAATACCAGTTTAGCTCGCATTGCATATCAAGAAAATAAGATCGAGGAATTAGCCTACTATTTGTCGACAAGCCAAGTAAAATTCCCCAATGAAAAAATTGCTATTGCATTAAGTAATATTTATCAGAATGAAAATCACCTATTCGAATCTTTATTTGCCTTGCAAAGCGCTCATCAAAAAATGCCAGAAAGCATTGAGATCATAACTCAATTAGCCCATACTTTTGAAAAATTAAATCAATTAGATTCCTCCGTTTATTACCATCGAAAAGCTTTTGAGTCCGCTCCTGAATCTGCTTTAGCAAGGGCCAATTTTCTTTATGCAATTGCCAAACACAACAAAAAAACAATCTTGCCCGATACGGATCAAGCTACCCAAGATCCAGCGATTTTAGCGAATTTATGGGCTATAGGCATTATAAGAAATCAACGAATAGGTTTAAAGTCTGTAGAAAGCTCATTCAAGCCAAGAGCAGATGTCAGGGACCTAGCGATGATTTACAATTCTATTCCATACTTCAAGGATAAACAAAACGTATTACCCGTTCACGAAATGGCCAAGGATACAAAAATTTTATCCCTATTTCCTGAAATCAAATTAGCCGAGGCGATGCAAGATTATTTTCACGAGGACCCATTAAGTTCCTTGGAAAAAATCGCACTATACATAGATGTTCAACCCATTGATCAAACACAAGGCCTTCAATCTTTACTCGATTTTTGGCATCAAGCATCTTTAATTCCTGCCATTAGTCCAAAAATTTCAAATAAATCGGAGGCTAAGTCAGCAGTAAAAAAATATCCCTTCCAATTAAATACCTTGAACAAAGCGATTCCATTTCTAAGTAAAAAAGAAGCTTATGATGCCAGTTTAGCCGCTTTAAGATGGAACAAAGAAGTACCTGATTTTTATCCACTTTACGCATTCCAGGCATTAGAAATAGGGGAAATCGAGTATGCCAAAGAGGCCATGAATTCATTGAAAAAAATAAACCCAGATATTTTCAAGGTACATATAAAGCCATTTGAAAGCCAGTTAGCGGCAGCAATTCAGCGACAAAAATTTTAATTATTTGGGAATCAGGATTAATCCGCCTATCTTTGCAACACAAATACCATGTCTAACGGAGTTAATGGTTCTTTCGTTATTCATTCACTTAATGAACCAAATCATATGAATCAAAAAATTCGAATTAAGCTGAAATCATTTGATCACACGTTAGTGGACAAATCAGCGGAAAAAATTGTAAAAGCTGTTAAAGCTACGGGTGCTGTTGTTTCTGGCCCGATTCCATTGCCAACAAAAATCGAAAAATTCACTGTTTTAAGATCTCCACACGTTAACAAAAAGGCGCGTGAGCAATTTCAATTGTGTACTTACAAGCGTTTAATTGACATCTTTTCATCATCTGCCAAAACAGTAGATGCATTGATGAAATTAGAATTGCCATCAGGAGTAGACGTAGAAATCAAAGTATAAGGACTTTAAAACTTTAGACATAAAAAAAAGCTTTCAGAAATGAAGGCTTTTTTTATAAATATACGGTACGAGCTTTTTCCCAGTTTACCTTTTGGTCTGCTTCGACTAAATCAATAAATTCTCGGCCGATCATCAGTCGTTCCAATTTAGATAATGCCCCCGCCAGGCCATAATAGGATTTAAACTTGCGAATCATACTTAAATCCTGGATCATCGGTTGGCCCGCATCAAAATCCCTAGGGTGAAAATAAGTCATGACATATTTTTGTTGGTCCCAAAGTTTAGCCAAAATGGCATCAGGCAATAATCTGAAATACCCCCCTCCTGAAAAAATAACAGGCAATCCCACCATGGAAGTAACATTGATAGGGAATTCTTTGAGTTTAAAGCCATCCAAATCAACCCAACAAGGTTCTTGCTGGCCAAAATTAGCAAAGCCACCATGCGCTCTTTTCGCAGGAAATATCGAGCAATCTATTTCGATACCCTGCTTAATCAATTCACTAAACACCCATTTATTTGATTCCATTAATGAGAATCCAGGCGCTCGGTATGCTCTAATTTTATTTCCCGTAATCGCTTCTAAGCTTTCAATAGAACGTTTCAAATCTTCAGCAAAAGCAATTCTATTTTGTTGGTAGGCCAACTGGTGCAAATCGGAGTGCGTGGCTATTTCGTTGCCAGATTCAGCTATTTTTTTGATGATTTCTGGATATTTTCTGGCGACCCAACCTAAGCAAAAAAAAGTCGCTTTTTGATTGTTCCGATGAAGCATGTCTAAAATCCGATCTACATTTTCATGAATCCTGGACGGGAATTTAGCCCAATCTTCCTCAGTCCTCGTGCTAGGATGATCTAACAAATGAAACCACTCTTCGATATCAAAAGTTAAAATTGTCATTTATATCCACCTAAAAAATAGGGCTCCATTTTTTTTAAAAGTAATTACGTCTTGCCGACTAGGGAACGAAAAATACGTTAATTCCTCCTTTGGATTTGGAATTAGGGTATACGATTGATCGCGAATTGAAATCATGGCCTCCAAAATACAATCCATACCAATATCTTTCGTGTATTCAATAAGCTCTTCCTGAGTCCTCCCAGCGATTTCCACTTTCTTTTGCACAACGATTGGCCCAGAATCAATACCTTCATCCACAAAAAACACAGAAACCCCTGTATACTTTTCTTGATTCTTTAATACCCAAAAAGAGGGCATCAAACCTCTGTACTTAGGCAATAAAGCGGTATGAAGATTGATGGTCCCTTGGCTCGGTATATCCAAAAGCGCTCTTTTAAATACCTGATTTCCGCCAATAGACACAAATAAATCCGCTTTAAGATCTGACAATATTTTTAAGTTTTCTGGAGAATTTATAGACCCCTCCAAAGTAAACAATGGTATAGATGCCTGCCTTAACACAGCCTTTACCGAATGCCCAGGGGTCAATTTTGATATAATAAATTTGAGAGAGAAATAGATAAAAAATTCTAACCCAAAAACATCCAAAGTCTTTTTCATTTTGGCAAAAAATGATTCTCTTTTACCAAAAGGGGAAACCTCAAAAAGCACAGTACCCACCCATTCGATATCATCAGGCAAGCCCGCATGCAATTTTTTAATTGCCTTTGGCAAAAAAAACGGATCATCCTGTGTTAATAATACTACTCTCATTTCTTGGATTTAAATAATTGGAAAATTTTCCGCAAAGGTTTTAAAGCTAAGGTAAACCAATATGGATGTAAATGATTCACGGTCCAAGCTTTTCGATCTTCCATATTTGCAACAAGGCGATGCTTCAGTGAGGCTGTACTGGTACCCCCATTTCGCATGGTCATTAAAACTTTAGGCAAATAAAACGCCGACATTTTATTCTTATATAATGCTCTCAGCATCCATTCGTAATCCGCTGAACAGGTAAAATCCGTTCTGTAAGGACCATTTTTATCTGCTGAAGACTTTTTAATATAAAAAGACAAATGCGGAGGCATCCAACCGTAAAGCCATTGCTGGACCTGATATGCGCCAGCCGTCCAATAACGAACTATTTTTTGTGGATTCTCAGGGTTTACATATTGCTTATCTCCATAAACTACATCCACTTGATTGGATTCAAAGGTAGCAACAACAGAACTTATGACATCATTCGTTGGATAAAAATCATCCGCACCTATCATCCCTATAACGTCGCCATGAATTAATTTCAAGCCCTTATTCATCGCATCATAAATTCCCGCATCTTTTTCAGATATAAAATGGATAGCTGAACCAAAAGATTTTAAAATTTCTAAACTCCCATCGGTAGATCCGCCGTCAATAATCCAATATTCTTTATTTAGGTAATCTTGGGCCAATACGCTCTCTATGGTCTGCCTTAGGGTAGCAGCCGATTGATATGAGACCGTAATGATGGATACTTTCAAAATTAAATATTAAAGAACAAAGATAGAAAATCATCGCATTGTTTTCCCCTTCCCATTAACTCAGATTTTTTTTTCAACGAACACTTGAATAAAATATAAATTTTCGTACCTTTGCAAACCCAATTCGAAACTGTTGGGAATTTAATAATTAATAGAAATGAAAAGAACTTTCCAACCCTCGGTTAAAAAAAGGAAGAATAAGCATGGTTTCCGTGAGCGCATGTCGACAGCAAATGGTCGTCGTGTTTTAACTGCGCGTCGCGCAAAAGGACGTCACAAGCTTTCAGTTTCTGACGAAAAGAGAGGAAAATAAGCCATAATTCTAAGAAAGGCTGATTTCTGGCTCGCTGTTGCTTAAAAAGTATTCTTGCCGTGAAATTCACTTTCCCAAAATCTGAGCGGTTAACGCAAAAAAAAATAATCGATTCTTTATTTCAAAAGGATAGTCAAATTGTGTCACAACGATTTTTCTATCCTTTTCGAGTTTTGTATCGTTGCAGTGATTTAAAGTCCGAATCTCCACAAATTTTAATTTCGGTTCCTAAGAGAAAGTTCAAGAAGGCCGTAGACCGCAATTTAATTAAGCGAAGAACTAGGGAAGCGTATCGATTAACAAAACCTGAATTTCAAGGATTAGCCTACAATAAATTACCTGATATAATGGGATTTATTTATATTGGCACTGATATAGAATCGTTTGAATTAATTCAAAAAAAAATGCATCAAATTTTTACTGCATTTACAAAAAATGAAAATCTAAAAAATGAAGTTTAGTCAAAAATATCTTAGAAGGGCTTTCGTTGGGTTGATCGCATTAGGAAGCTTAATTGGATTTTCATTTAGCAGGCCGGCCGAGCGTCTATTTGACATTGCCAAAAATCTAGATTTATACGCGTCTGTATTCAAGGAATTAAATAAATTTTATGTGGATGATGTAAATCCAAATTTGGCTGTCAAAACCTCTATAGATGCGCTTTTAAAAAGTTTTGATCCTTATACCGTATATTATCCTGAAGATGAATTGGAAGATTTCATGACGATGACCACAGGAAAATACCAAGGAATTGGAATCGTTTTAGCTGAGATTAATGACGAATACCGAGTTGCCTATGTAGATGAAAATAGTCCTGCGTCAAAAGCCGGATTGGGCATTGGGGACCAATTGATCTCTGTCAATGGCATTAAAATATCGGATACTCCTGAGGCTGAACCTTCTAAACTATTAAAAGGACAGGCTGGCACTTCCTTAGATATTTCCATTTTAAAGAACGACGAAAGCGCGCCTAAGACTATTCATTTAAAGCGAGAGACTGTTCAAATTAATAATGTCATTTATTCTGGCATCATTAGGCCGGGTGTCGGGTATATTTCGTTAGAGGAATTTAATGCTTCGGCCACCAAAGAACTAAAATCCGCACTGTCAACATTGAAACAAGCGGGGATGCAAAAATTAATTTTAGATCTCCGTGAAAATCCAGGCGGTTTGCTGACACAGGCGGTTGATATTTGTAATTTATTTTTGGCCAAAGAAACGAAGATTGTAGAAACCAGAGGGAAAGTAGAAGAATGGAATAAAACGTATACGGCATTGAATAGTAGTTTCGACTCAGAAATTCCACTCATTATATTAATCAATGGCCATTCCGCCTCCGCAGCTGAGATTGTGGCAGGAGTTATGCAAGATTACGACCGAGCAGTGTTGATAGGTAAAAAAAGTTACGGGAAGGGCTTGGTCCAAGTGACCAGAGATCTTCCATATAGAACAAAAATGAAAATCACAACGGCCAAGTATTACATCCCTAGTGGACGTTGTATACAGGCGATTGACTACCAACATAAAAATTCTGATGGCCAAGCCATTGCTTACAAAGACTCATCCATTAAATCATTTAAAACGCAAAATGGAAGAACGGTTGTGGACGGGGGAGGAATTCTCCCAGATATCCTCATAGGTAAGGACCTCATGTCTTCAAGTTTCACGCAAGCGCTCATGAAACAACATATGATTTTTTTATACGCTTGTCATTATCAAAAAAATCATCCTAAAATTGCTAGCTCCGAATCCTTCGTTTTTTCAGAAAACGATATGAATGATTTTCAAAATTGGCTTAAAAACCAGAAATTTATTTATGAAAGTCCGGTAGAAAAGCAAGTGCGAATGGCGATTGACCTAGCTAAAAAAGACCAAGCCTATGCAAGTTTAGAAGCGAGCATGTCAGCCTTGAAATCAGAATGGAGCTCGTCTACGACCAAAGAACTTTTAGCCCATAAGCAAGAAATTATTTCGTTGATTGAGCAAGAAATTATCCTGCATTATTATTTACAAAAAGGGGTAAATCAATGGTCTTTTTCAAAAGATCCTGTTATTTTAGAAAGTTTGAATTTATTCAATCAACCTCAAAAATTTCAAGAAATTTTAGCCAAAAAAAATAAATGAGTCTCATATTAAGTATCGAAACTTCTTCCCAACTGTGTTCAGTGGCGTTGCATGACCAAGGCAGATTGATCGCCGCATCGCAAAGTGAGGAAGAAGGTGCACATGCGAAACAATTAACATTGCTCATTGAGGACGCCATAAAAAAAGCAGGTACTAAACTCAGCTTGTTAGTTGGGATAGCAATTTCAATCGGCCCAGGATCCTACACTGGCTTACGAATTGGATTAGCGACGGCAAAGGGCCTTTGTTTTGGCCTTGATAAACCACTCATCTCTGTGTCTACGTTAAAAATACTGGCGGCCAAGCATGCTGATTCAACACAACATCAAATATTGATTCCCGTCATGGATGCCAGGCGAATGGAAGTTTATACAGCAGTCTATACCCACGATTTACAAGAACTTGAACCCGCAAATGCGTTAATCTTAGATGATTTTTCTTTTGCCGCATACCAAGAAAAAAACGCGGTAATCTTCGGACATGGGGCACAAAAATGCAAGGATTCATTGCCATCTTCTTCGCTTACTTTTGATTTAGAAAACCCTTATCCTGAAGCGATGCACATGGGAAAATTAGCCTATGAGGCTTATTTGAACAAAAAATTTGAAAATATAGTTACTATTGAACCCGATTATTTGAAGGAATATATGGGACAGAAGTCACAAAAAAAATACATCTAATGGAGAATACGATTGAAAATAAAGTAGCCCAAAGCGGATTGATTCAATTGGATTTAGAAACCATTCGAATTCCTGGAGAGCGCATATTTTTCGACATTAAGCCGCTATTATTTATGGATTTAGTGCTTAAAGAGAAAGACTTTAGAGCATTTCTCAGTGATCATCCCTGGAATCAATATCAAGGAAAACATGTAGCCATTTCTTGTTCAAGTGATGCCATCATCCCCACATGGGCATTCATGTTATTAAGTGCGCAAATGAGTCCATTTGCCGCCACCATTGTCCATGGAAATTTAGAAGATTTAGAAAAAGAATTATTTGCAAAATCCTTATTTGCGTTAAATTTGGACACCTATAAAGATGGCCGAGTGGTCGTTAAAGGCTGTTCTAAAGAATCGGTGCCTACAGATTCTTATGTAAAGCTTACCACTTTATTGCAGCCCATCGTAAAAAGTTTATTTTTCGGAGAGCCATGTAGTACGGTTCCTATTTACAAAAAGAAAATAACTACTTAAATTGATCTAAATAGCGGAGCACTTTTTCTTGGTATGTTGGCTTTAGGTCCACTGGCTTTCGTTGATACAAAGATCTATTTTCTTCTAATTTCTTCAGGTAAGGCAACAAATTGGGCGGTGGACTTTCGCGAAATTTTTCGAGTGCATTTTTTGATTCTTTTTTAGGATCTTCTCCCTGCTCTTTTAAAGCCTTTTCAGATTCCAATAAAATGGGAAGCATTAAATCTTGCCTTTTTTGTAATTCTTGATTAAGTCGTTTGTTAACAAAATCTGTCTCATTTTTTTCCATATTTTTAATGAGGTCCTTCAGGCTTTTCTCTATATTATCTGAGCCGGGTCGGCCTTGGATATCTTGCAATTTTTCTTCTAATTCTTGTCGGAGCCTAGCCTGTTCTTGAGCTATTTTAATCATATCTTCGCTCATGGGGCCCTGCTTATCGGACCGACTTTCTCTGGCTTTCTGATTGAGTTTTTGTTGGCGCGCCGCCCAAGAACCCTGAGGCTTTTGCTTTCCCTTACCCTTTTTACCAGGTTTCATTTGCATTTGTTGGTTTTGCATTTGCTGCAATAAATCGGATAGCATCACAGCCAATTTATTAATGGAAGCCATTGATTGTTGCTGCCTAGCCTGAACTAAAGGCCATTTACGTTCCTTCATCATATTAGCAGCCTCATTCAATCGATTGTGCATTTCAGTCGTTTCTCTCGTGATCAATTGAGACAAAGGCATTACTTTTTTTCCTAAGCTAATCAAACTGTCTTCCAAAATAAATGCTGTTTCAGCAATCTTATTTTGCATCTGAGATGCCGATTTTAATGCTGGGCTTCCTTCACGCAAACGACGAAAATCCAACATAACTCGTTCTTGTTCAAAAGAAATTTGCAATAAATTATCCAACAAGAGTCTTAATTGGTTTACCTCCAAATCAAGCGCATTACTCTCCTCGCTCGTTCGTTTATCCTCTAATTTTTTGGCTAATTTTTTGAGCCCTTCCGCTGATTTTTTCTGAGCCAATTTGGCTTTATTGGTGGATTTGTTCTCCAATGATTCTTCCGCATTATCCATCGACTTTTCAATCTCTTCCTCCAATGCATCAAATTCTTTTGTATCCAAATTCATTTCTTTTTCAAGGTTATCTATCGCCTTTTCTTGCTCCTTAAATTCTTGATTAATTTCCTTTTGTGCCGCTTGATTGAGGGTAGGCTCATCGGCCAACTTACTTTGTTTTTGGCTCAATTCGTTTAAATCTTGAATGGACTCCTCCATCATTTTATCAATTTTCAAGTCTTTATAAAACTGTTCCAACCTTTGTAATTCCTTTTCTCTATTTTTATTGAGGGATTGTTTTTGTTCTAAATTTTTCTGCCAATTGCTAGGCAATTCTTTTTGCAAGTTTTTGAATAAATCATCTGCCCCTTTAGTTAAATCTGACGTTTGAATTTGGTCAATAAGCTTTTGCAAATTTTCCATTTTCTGGATCCAAAGGTCCGTTGGCTTTTGAAAACTAAATTGCTGACCCATCCACTTTTCTTGTTGGTCCTTCAAAACATCCAAGGCCTTTTTCAATTCTTTTTCCTTGGCCAAAACCTCTTCAAGCATTTTATTATTTATGTCTTTCCCTAATTTAAGCCGATTCATCGCATCTGTCAATTCCTTCTTTATTTCTTGGGCCTTCTGAATACTTAATGTTACATTCTTTTCCAATTCCATAAATCGATCATCTGATTTTTTGGCTAATTGCTGTGATTCAGGGAATTCCCAAACTTGTTGGTTTGTTTTCGTTTTTTTAGGTCCATGAATTCCATCATTATCATACACTTCAAAATAATAACGCAATTGGGCTCCTGGTGGTAATTTTAGAGAGTCTAGGCCAATTAAAAATCTAAAATCAAGCTGCTTTTTGCCCGTTGGTATAGCTATATTCCGAACAAATTCTGATTTCCAATTTGCCTCTTTATCTACTCTAATTTGATATTTCAAAGCCACTTGATTAAGCCCATAATCGTCATTTGCCTCTCCATTGAAGATCAAAAAACGATAATATAAAGTATCTTCAATGATTTGAGTTTCGATCTTAGGGTATTGGTCTTTAATTACTTCAATGGGGATTATGGTCGTTTTTTGGCTGTCAAAGTGTTCGTTTGATAAGAGGATTTGGTAGCTTGAATTTTCAAAAAATTGTGTTGAAAATTCATGATTAGGAAACAACAGATTTTTTTTGAAATCAATTTTAGGAGGCTTTTGGCCTAATAAAATACTGGCCATTTTCACGTCATTTGTTGAAATTTCCCAATGAACCCTTGAGCCTTCCGGAATTTGTAGAGGAAGTAATTGGTTCAACTTTTCTGCAGGTCTATGCGTATATGCAGGAAATTCAATGGTTATTGTGGTCCTCTCAATACCTGGTCGGTGAATAATCTGAATGGTTTGTGGCTCAGAAAAACTATCCGCTGCTTCAAATTGAAACATCAAAGGACTTGTGATGGGTGGAAGCGCAAAACTGAATACGTTTGTTTCAGGTTCCTTATCCATTTTTATACGACCTCCTTGGCTCACAAAATAAACATCAGAAGGCAAATTTTTGCCGATTAGTTGGACCTGTAAAATGAAAGGCTCCCCCGCGACAACCTCCAAACTTTTATTCAGAATCAAAAACTGAAATGGCAAAGTTTTGGGATAGTGAAAAGTATAATTGACAATTCTTAAGGTAGGTTTACGAATATATTGGGGATTTAGGTAATCGAAAAATACGATTAGTGCGGATAAAAAAATGAGCCCAAAAAATATTTTCCGATGACTTTTATAATCAATAAAGTCAACAAATTTATAGCGAGATAAGTGAAGCATTTTTTGCGTGATGGCGGCCTCAAGCAAGGGTGAGTTCTCATTAAGTGTTCCCTCACGTTGAAGTTGGAGTATATTAATCAATTCATCCTGATGTGGCTTATCAAAAAACAGTCCTAGCTTTTTAGCCATAAACTCTAAATCAGCATGACTAACCCTTTTAGTCCATTTGACTATGGGTTTAAAACAAATGCTGACAAGCGACACACCTGATGCACTTAAAAATAAATAGTAAAGTATTCCTCGAAGCGGGGACGATAGCCAAGCAAAATATTCGATTAAAATGAAGAGCGTACCGATCGAGATAATCCACAAAGCACTAAGCAAAAGACCTTTTATAACCTCATTTCGATAAAAGAGGCGATGATAGGATTTTAGTTGAGAAACGACCGGGTTTTCTTGGGTTGCCAAATGCCATTAAAAAGTTGAAAATACGATTTTTACACCTAAGTTCTTCACCTTTTGAAAAAATAAAATTGCTTCCAAGAACGCTTTTTGGTAATATTGGGTAATTATTCATGTATGTCCCAGCAATCGCAAGAGCAATATCAATTTATAGAAAGGATCCTCAAAATTCATGTTCGGGAGGATGTTTCCATTGAAGAGTTTCAATTTTTTTATGGAGGTAATTTTAATTTAGCGGTTCGGGTTAAATTAAAGTCAGGAGAATTTTTCATCAAATGGAATCAAGGTGACCACCATGGTTTATTTGAGGCGGAAGCTAAAAATCTCCAGTTATTAGCTCAAACAAATACAATACAAGTACCTCAGGTAATCGGAGTGGGGGCTATCGAGGAGAAGGAATATTTAATGATGGAATGCATTCCATCCGGGGAAATAAATGCTACCTATTGGGAAGATTTTGGACGTAAATTAGCCCTAATGCATCATAATTCTTCTGAAATGGGGCATGGCCTTAGCTATACAAATTACCTTGGGGCTGCAGAACAAAAGAATGAATGGAATTTAAATGGGCTTCGTTTTTTTATCGAAAACAGATTGAAAAATCAGATTGAGATCGCAGTTTACAATAGGAAAATTGACCTTGACATGGAAAATAAGTTCCGCCAATTATTTGAAAAGTTACCTGATTTAATTCCTAATGAATCATCCTCTTTAATGCATGGAGATTTGTGGTCAGGAAATGTGATGGTGAACGCAAGCGGACAAGTTGTGTTGGTGGATCCCTCCTGCTATTATGGACTAAGAGAAGCTGAATTAGCCTTTACGACTATGTTTGGTGGTTTTGATAAGGCTTTCTACGAGGCTTATCATGAAGCATATCCGATAGAAAAAGGATTTCATGAACGCATTCCTCTTTATAACTTATACCCTTTGATGGTGCACGTCAATTTATTTGGCGAGGGTTATGTGCCAGCGGTACAAAAAATATTGAATAGCTATTGATTTTTTTCAAGAACCCACTGATCTACTACCTGATCTACGGGTTTAGCTGAAGGGAATAAGGAAACGGTTTTCCTTAATATATCTTCGACTACCGCATCTGGACAGGATGCCCCACAAGTTAAAAGCACTCGAACTTTTTCTTTTTGTGGAATAAATTCATTTATCAAAACTTCTTCTTTTTTGACATTATCAAAATGGAAAATCTGTTTTTCTGAAATAATCTTTTCCGCGGATTTAATAAAATAGGTTGGAAGCTTATCGGCACATAAATCAACCAAATGAGCTGTATTTGAGGAATTATACCCACCTGCTACGATGGCAAAATCTGCGTCTTCAGCGAGTAATCCATAGGTAGCACTTTGATTATCATTGGTTGCATAACATAGCGTATCGCGAGTATCTGCAAAATGAGAGGTGATTTGATCCGCAGATAATTGATAAAAATCGACGATTACTTCCCGTAAAAAATCAACAATTTCTTGTGTATCCGTGGCCAACATGGTCGTTTGATTCACAACACCAATTCTCATTAAATCCTTTGCCGGATCAAAACCTTCTGAATATTGACCTTCAAATTCCTTATAGAATTCAACCGAATCTTTTTCAAGCCTGATGTAATCCGCTAATTGTTTCGCTTGATTAATATTTTTTATAATCAGTGTAGGAGTGACTGATTTAGAATGCGAAAAAGTGGCTTTAGTCTCTTCATGACTGGGTTTTCCGTGTACGATGACTGAATAATTTTTTTGTCCAATCGAGTTAGCACGATTCCAAACTTTTTCGACAAATGGACAGGTGGTATCATATGAATAAATATCAATGCCGATATTTGACAGTATTGCTTGAATTTCAAGGGTAGTGCCAAATGCAGGGACAATTACCACATCATCTGAAGTCAATTGATCCCAGGCTACTAGCTGATTACCCAAGGTGTCTTGGATGAATTGTACCCCTCGGTCCAACAAATCTGCATTAACTGCGGGGTTATGAATCATCTCAGAAAGTAGAAATATCCGTTTATCAGGATTTTCTTCGACAATTCGATAGGCTATCTCAACTGCATTTTCCACCCCATAACAAAATCCAAAATGGCGGGAAACCAAAATTTCTACAGGACCAAAATCAAAGTGGGATGGCTCAAAATTCTTTTTCATTTTATCCTCAAATCTCCTTGCCTCTTTGATTTTTCCGATCAAATTACTTTTAAACAAAACAGGAATTGAAAATGACTTCATTTTTTTTAACGTTCTTCTTACTGGTAAACCATCCGGCAATCCATTAAAATTGCCGATTAAATCACTATTTAGTGATTTAGTTAATGAATCCATGACCTCTATCTTTATAAACTAATTATTTGATTAACAGTTTTCAAAATTACATAGCTAATTATTAATTTCCTTTTAATTCCTCCGTTTAATAAATAAATTCTTTAAAATCGGTTTAATCATTGCCCTTTATAATTAGTTATAGTACTTTTGTTCCGTAAAAAATATCGATGATCATTTTTTACCTTTTAAATTATGAATGAAAAAGCTTAAATGAAAGATTCAAATTCAGCTAAGACTAGATTGATACGCTTGCTTATTGGAAATCCAATAAGCAAATTCGCATTGTCGTTCATTAAAAATCCAATCAACTTTTTATATACAGGATTAGGGATATTCGTAGTTTTAATATCTTATGACAATACATTTAGCATTAAGCCCACTGAGCAAAGCTTTTTCTCTGGAAAAATAATTTTTGGTCAAGAGGATTATCATCGCATACAAACCAATGAAGTTGTAGCTACATTGAAGCCAGAAATGGGAGATAATACGCTTACGATAACAGCGACCAATAAGGAGAATTTAGAATCTGTTTATTTGAAAATATTTAAACTTAAGGGCCCAGGAACCTATTTTATTCCGGGAGATGGGGAAATCGAAAACATTGGAAATTTAATCAAGAATCTTGACCATTATACAGATAAAAACAATTTCTTTGAATCTACCTTACCGAATAAGGAAGGGGTTCAAAATGGTGTTGGAAGGGTCAATATAACGTTAGTTACAGAAAAGGAAATTAGTGGTGAGCTTATTTTAATAGGCAATAATTCCAAGGGTGATCAAGCAGTTTTAGAATCAGCCAAGTTCAAAATTCATCTTCAATAATCATCAATTTCATGGAATTTGAGCCAGCCTTAGTTAAAGAAGCATGGGAATCAATTCTTGATTTTCTTGAAACGCAATTTAATAAGCGCCCTGCTGATCTCGAATCGGTATTATTTTTAATCGGCGTTCAAGAATTGGGACATGGACATGTCCATTTCACCAAGGAGCAAAAACAAGACTTAATGCATATCGCCACCTGCAAGGTATTGAGCTATAGTGGATTTTATTCATTAGATGGCAAAGATGCTGAAGGGTGGCCACATTGGGAATTAATTCAAAATTTGCCTCCTTTAAATCTAAAAGAGCAAGAGATCCTAATTAAAGCACATGTCATTCATTACTTCAAAACAGAAGTCTTATTTGAGGAAATGTCATGAAAATAATCAGTTATAATGTGAATGGGATTCGGGCAGCTATTCAAAAGGGATTCATCGCTTGGCTTTCTCAGGAAAATCCAGATATAATTTGTTTACAAGAACTGAAGGCAGAAGAGGAACAAGTTGACTTAGCCGAGATTAAATCATTAGGTTATCATGTTTATTGGCAATCAGCGCAGAAAAAAGGATATTCCGGGGTAGGTATTTTCACCAAAATAAAACCAGTTTCCATTCAATATGGGTGCGGTATTGAAAAATACGACCAAGAAGGAAGAGTGCTCCAAGTAAATTTCGAGAACTATTCTGTCATGAGTGTATATATGCCATCTGGATCTAGTGGCGATGAAAGGCAATCATTCAAAATGGAATGGTTAGCTGATTTTCAGGCTTACACGAATGAATTAGTGAAAACCCACCCTAACATTATTATAGCCGGAGATTATAATATTTGCCACAGAGCCATTGATATTCATAATCCAAAATCTAATGCAAACAGTTCTGGTTTCTTGCCTGAGGAGCGAGAATGGATGGAAAATTATATCAATAATGGATTTTTGGATTCTTTTCGTGCCATTCATCCAGCTCTTGAGCATCAATATTCATGGTGGAGTTACCGAGCTGGTGCTAGAGAAAAAAATTTAGGTTGGCGCATCGACTATTTAATGGCGAGCAAACCGATGGCTCAATCCATTAAAAATGCGTCGATTTTAGCCAATATTAAACATTCAGATCATTGTCCCATCTTATTAGAAATCAATTAATATGCACTTCGAAAAACATGTCTTTATTTGCACCAATGACAAGGATGCTCCCAAAAAATGCTGTGGATCTGCTCATGGAATGGATTTAATTCAAGCATTTAAAGATGAGTGGGCAAAATCAGGAAATACAAGTAAAATAAGAATTCAAAAATCAGGTTGTTTAGATTTTTGTGGCAAAGGCCCCACGATGGTCGTTTATCCCGAAGGTGTTTTTTACGGAAATGTCCAATTGGAAGATGTGTCAGAAATAACGGAGCAACATTTAATTGGCGATCAGATTGTATCCCGACTGCAAATTGGATAAATTGCGAACATGTTATATCGCCTCTATCCAACGCTTTTAAATTCATTTTCACTTTATCTTAGTCAATCCAGAGATTCTTCAGGTAAGATTATTGTGGATGAAATTGAACTGATTGAACGGATTAATCGAACTAAAAAGCCGACAACTAAGGCCCAACAAAAAGGAGTGGATTTTGAAAGGGCTGTCACATTAGGGGAAAACGAGGAACTTTTTAATGAAGGTATCATCGACCAAGCAAGAAATTTGATTCCCGGCAAATACAGAACTCAATTTTACCTTGAATCAAGGTACAAAAATGCTCAAATTTATGGCTATGTGGATGGAATAGGTGATAGCATCGCCTTCGATTTAAAGAGTACATCGTTTTATGAGCCAGGCCGATTTCAAAATAATCATCAAAATTTATACTTATTAGGCCTTCAAAAATATGGGATCGAACGTTTAGACTACATCATCACAGACTTCAATGCTGTTTATGTAGAAACCTATGATTTGAAAACCTACGATTTCAACCCGCTATATACTCAAATTGAGAAATTCATTTTATTTTTAGAAGACAACAAGAAATTCATTCGAGACAAAAAGATCTTTGATCGAAAAACGAACGATAATCAAATGTCCCTTTTTGAATAATTAAAGCAAGTAATCCCGCAATTCCGTCAAATGTTTGATTTGAATTTGTGCTGTGGACTCAACATTATTCAAATTCAAGTGAATACTTCGAATGCCTGCATTTTCCGCACCATGAATGTCGGCAATGGGGTGATCCCCCACCATAACTGCTTCATGAGCCAAGCAATCAGCTCTTTTCAGAGCATATTCAAAGAATTTTATGTCGGGCTTTTGTGTACCAACCTCCTGTGAAGTAATGATTGCCTGAAAGCAATGTTTCAACCCACTAGCCTCCACTTTGACAAATTGAATATCTTCAAAGCCATTAGTCAATATAAAAAGAGGATATTTTTGCGCGAGTTCTTCAATTATTTCAGAAGCCCCGCCCAGCATATGTTTTTTCCGCGGAGTACGGTATAGAAATTCACTAGAAAATTTCTGTGGGTCACCTTCGTAGCCCAACTGTGAAAAAAAAAGTTTAAATCTTGTTTCTCTTAACTCCAATTGTGTGATTTTTTTTGATTGATAATCATCCCATAATTGGTTATTCAACACATTGAAACGATTCCAAATATCATTTTGGTCAGCTTCAAGCGTGTTTGTCAAATTGAACTCGTCCACCAAATCCAAAATAACTTCACGAGCATTTCGGTCATGATCCCAGAGCGTGTGATCCCAATCAAAAAATATTGCCTTTGGATTAAATTTCATATGGCAAAGGTAATAAATAAGCTACCTTTGTTCCCATAAAATTGGACAGTACATGGAACATCAATTAAAGTTAAATAAACCGCTCGCATTTTTTGATTTGGAAACGACTGGGGTCATGGTCAACAAAGACCGCATCGTTGAGATCGCTATAGCGAAAGCAAATGTAGACGGCACGATTGAAGTAAAAACAAGAAGGGTAAATCCTGGTATTCCCATTCCCATCGAAGCATCCTTAGTTCATGGTATATATGATGAAGATGTAAAAGATGAACCACAATTTAAGCAAGTGGCCAAATCTTTAGCTGGATTTTTAGAAGGCTGTGACCTAGCCGGATTTAATTCAAATCGCTTCGATGTACCCATGTTGGTGGAAGAATTTTATCGAAACGACATTGATTTTGACATGAAAAATCGGAAGTTGATAGACGCCCAAAGAATTTTTCATCTCATGGAACCCAGAAATTTAACAGCCGCTTTCAAGTTTTATTGCGGCAAGGATTTAATAGGTGCGCATGGGGCCGAGGCGGATGTTTTAGCTACGTTAGAGGTATTAAATGCCCAAGTAAAAAGATATGAAGAGGTATCATTAAAAGATGAAAATGGGAAAGAGTACTTCCCTATTCAAAATGATATGTCGAAATTACACGAATTGACGATGTCAAATTCGATTGATTTCGCGAATCGAATGGTTTATAATAAGGAGAGAATTCCTGTTTTTAATTTTGGAAAGTATTCAGGGAGGTCCGTGACAGAGGTTTTAAAAAGTGATCCATCTTATTATGATTGGATTTTAAAGGGTGACTTTGCGATCGATACGAAGAAAAAATTAACTGAAATTAAATTGCAAGGATTTCAGCGATAAAGCAAAATTAAGATGCCGAATATTTAAGTTTAATTCGTATTTTTGCCATGAAATTGGCCTAATGTTAAAACAATGCAATCTATACCAGACATAATTCGCACCATCCCCTTAGCACATTATATTTTATTAAGCTCAGCTTTGTTTTGTATAGGGATTTTGGGTGTGCTAACTAGGAGAAATGCCATCATCGTGTTTATGGCGATTGAACTTATGTTAAATGCTGTCAATTTACTTTTAGCTGCATTTTCTTCCTATTACTCAGATCCTTCGGGACAAATTTTTGTGTTTTTTATTATGGCAGTAGCCGCGGCTGAAGTGGCCGTGGGTTTAGCCATCATCGTCATGATTTATCGAAATATTCAGAGTATTGACATAGGAATACTCAATAAGTTGAAAAATTAATTTTACAGAACATTCATTTATGTCTTTAATTTATTTAATACCGCTTTTACCCTTCATTGGTTTTGTTGTGAATGGTCTTTCATTTCCCAACATTTCAAAGCAATTAGCAGCCATAATTGGTACAATTCCGCCACTGGTAGCCTTTATCTTATCCATCCAACTTTTTATTAATTTTGACGGAACAACTCAAATTTTGCATCTAGCTGATTGGATTAAATTGGGAGATTTGCAAATTCCTTTTGATCTCCAAATCGATGCATTGTCCATTATGATGTTGCTCGTCATAACAGGTGTAGGAACATTGATTCATATTTATTCGATTGGATATATGTCTCATGACCAAGGATTTGGTAAGTTTTTTGCCTTTTTAAACTTGTTCATTTTCTTCATGTTGATCCTCGTTCTCGGGGCAAATTTCACCGTTTTATTTATCGGTTGGGAAGGCGTAGGATTGTGTTCATATCTATTAATTGGGTTTTGGAATCAAAAAAATAGTTACGGGAATGCCGCTAGAAAGGCATTCATTATGAATAGAATTGGAGATCTCGGGTTTTTGATCGGTATATTTTTACTGATTCAGAACTTTGGTAGCACTGATTATACCACGATATTTTCATCTATCCAACAAGGCGATGTCCCAGACAATTTGGGGCTTATTGCTTTTTGTTTATTTGTAGGAGCCATGGGTAAATCAGCACAAATACCCTTGTTTACTTGGCTCCCAGATGCCATGGCGGGTCCCACACCCGTTTCTGCCTTAATACATGCAGCCACCATGGTGACAGCAGGTATTTATATG
>CANKVC010000010.1 GCA_947486835.1 Cytophagaceae bacterium
CGCGAGTGAGATATCGGCTGAATTTTTAGCAAAACAGAAAAAATTAATCGAGGATAAAATAAAGGATGCAGATATCGTAATCACGACGGCCCTTGTTATAGGAAAAAAAGCTCCAATTTTAGTCACAGAAGAGATGGTCAAATCCATGAAAATGGGTTCAGTGATTGTCGATTTAGCCGTCGAGTCAGGAGGGAATTGTGCCCTTTCTGAAATAAACCAAACAGTCGTTAAACATGGCGTTACCTTGATTGGTGTTGCTAACCTTCCTTCCTTGTTATCGACCAATGCTAGTCAATTATATGCCACTAACATCAGTGCATTAATTTTACATTTGGCCACCCCTGAATCTTTTCTTTGGGAAATGGAAGAGGAAATTACTAAAGGATCACTTATTACGCATCAAGGTAAATTAGTGCATGAATTTACCGCATCCATTTTAAAATAATTTTAAACAATTCATTATGTCTATTGACTCACTCATTATTTTAATTTACGTGCTAGTTTTGGCTAGTTACCTAGGTTTCGAATTAATCGCTAAGGTACCCCCTACGCTACATACTCCTCTCATGTCAGGTTCCAATGCCATATCTGGAATTACCATTGTAGGCGCATTACTGGCTTGTAATGAATTAGGATATACAACATTAAGTAAGTGGATGGGTATGATCGCACTTATATTAGCCACCATAAATGTAGTTGGCGGCTATGCAGTGACGGACCGAATGCTTAAAATGTTCAAGAAATAATAAAAATGAATATAACTATCCAACTTCTGTATTTATTTTCTTCTGTTCTTTTCATCATTGGGATTAAAATGATGAATAAAACGAAAGATGCGCGGGCGGGAAATTTACTTTCTTCAGTAGGAATGCTCATCGCCATAATAGCGACTTTAATGCAAATTGAGGTCATTTCCATGGTAGAAATTTTTATATGTATCATTATTGGTTCACTCATAGGCCTTTATTATGCTTACAAGGTAGAGATGACTCAAATCCCAGAAATGGTGGCACTGTTCAATGGATTTGGTGGACTGGCTTCCGTAGCAGTGGCCATTTCAGATTATTGGTTAAAAAGCCAAATAACGGTTGCAAACATTGATATTATAATTTTAGTCAGCATTATATTAAGTGTATTTATCGGTGGCATCACCTTTACAGGCTCAATGGTGGCTTTTTTGAAATTGAATGGTCGAATAACAGGAAGTCCAATCACATTTAAAGGTCAGCATCCGCTAAATTTAATCATGTTGATATCATTTATATTGGCTTCAGTGGCTACCTGGATGAATCCATCGGACATTAATTTTATGATTATTTTAGTTTTGATATCACTAGTACTTGGCATATTAACAGTCATCCCGATTGGTGGAGCAGATATGCCTGTTGTGATCTCCCTATTAAATTCATATTCAGGAATGGCCGCTTGCACTACAGGTTTCATTTTAAATAATAATGTATTAATTGTGGCAGGTGCACTTGTAGGAGCATCCGGAATCATATTAACACAAATTATGTGCAAAGCGATGAATCGATCGCTGGTGAATGTCCTTTTAGGTGGATTTGGTCAAACGGTAGCTGGCGAACAAACGGAAGGACCTTCCATTATTGTCAAGGAAGTTGGCGTAGAGGAAGCTGCCATGTTATTTGACGGCGCATCTTCGGTTATCGTAGTTCCTGGTTATGGAATGGCTGTTGCACAAGCTCAACACGTTATTAGAGAACTGATGGAGCAATGTGAAAAAAGAAATATCAGTTTTAAATTTGCCATACATCCAGTTGCGGGTAGAATGCCGGGCCATATGAATGTATTATTAGCTGAGGCTAATATATCATATGATAAATTAATTGAGATGGATGAAATAAATAATGAATTTTCAAATACTGATTTGGTCTTTATTGTGGGAGCAAATGATGTGGTTAATCCAGCGGCAGAAACCAATCCTCAAAGTCCAATTTTTGGAATGCCAATATTGAATGCCTACAAGGCAAGAACAATCATCGTGAGCAAACGGAGTATGGGAAAAGGGTATGCTGGAGTAGAAAATGAATTGTTTGGATATCCGAATTGCCTTATGCTATTTGGGGATGCTAAACAAACTATTGCAAAAGTCGTATCTGAAATTAAAGAGCTTTAATTAGTTTCCCTGATTTTATTTCAAAAAATAAAGCACTTACAAATGACGTAAGTGCTTTATTTTTAATAGAGTGGACCAGCATGGGCTCGAACCATGGACCCCCTGATTATGAGTCAGGTGCTCTAACCAGCTGAGCTACAAGTCCACATTAGATTAAACTAATGTGCTGCAAAATTAAGGAATTATTGCCTTTCTAACTACATTTGATTAAATATTTTAAGATTTAACAGATTGAATTCTCTTATTTTCGAATAGAAAAGATAAATCTTACATTTGTTTATCTTTAAATACATTTTGGTACAAAACCTGTGGACCGCGCTATGTTTCCAACAAAAATAATTAATGACCCTATTTATGGATTTATTAAAATTAATAATCCACTGATATTGGAGTTAATTGACCATCCGTTTTTCCAAAGACTTAAGCGCATTAAGCAATTAGGCTTAGCTGAATTTGTCTATCCGGGAGCACATCATACTCGATTTCATCATGCATTAGGTGCCATGCACTTAATGGATCAAGCATTAAATAATTTAAAAGCAAAAGGATATGGGATTTCGGAGGCAGAGCAGGAAGCTGCTGAAATAGCTATTTTGTTGCATGATATTGGTCATGGCCCATTTTCGCATGTATTAGAAAATACCATTTTAAATGAAGTAAAACATGAGGAGGTTTCCAATCTGCTTATGAAAAAGTTGAATGAGCATTTTAAGGGTCGATTGTCTTTGGCCATTGAAATGTTTAATAATCGCTACCATCGACCGTTTTTTCACCAATTAATTTCGAGCCAATTAGATGTGGATCGATTGGATTATTTGAGTAGAGATTCATTTTATACGGGGGTAAGAGAAGGGTTTATTGGCTCTGAAAGGTTATTAAGTATGTTGGATTTGAAAAATGAGCAACTCGTTTTAGAAGAAAAGGGTATTTATTCCATTGAAAATTTTTTAATGGCTCGTCGACTCATGTACTGGCAGGTATATCTACATAAAACTGCCATTGCAGCAGAGACGATGTTAATTCAAATTTTAAGGCGAGCTAAAGATTTAATGGCTCAAGGCACAAAATTAAATTGTTCTAAGCCTCTTTTTGTGTTTCTAAGTAGAACATATACTTGGGATGAGTTTGCCAATAATGATAAGCTATTGCTCGCATTTACCGATTTAGATGATCATGATATTTGGGCCGCATTAAAAGATTGGAAAAATGAAAAAGATAAAATATTAAGGCATTTATGTGAGTCATTTTTAACTAGAAAGTTATTTAAATGTAAATTAGGAACTCAACCATTGCCCAAATCTAAAATAACAGAAATAGAGAGCAAGATTCAGGAAAGTTTAGGCATCGGTTTTGAGGAACTTTCATATTTTGTCGTAGAGGGTTCTACAAGCAATGCGGCGTATGTGCAAGGCGACAATACAATCAAAATGGTCGATAAACAAGGGCAAGTCGTCGAGTTAATGCTTGCATCCGACTTACCGACCATTCAAGCCCTTAGTAAGATTGTTAAAAAATACTATTTTTGTTGTCCAAAGAGCGTATATTTGCAAGGAGAATTGAGCTAAATTATTTTAATAACTAATTGCCACCATATATTTAAGACATGAAATTTACTGTTGACCAAATTGCAGATTTAATAGAAGGTACAGTAAATGGCAATGGGGCTACATTAATTAGTAATTTCGATAAAATAGAAGAAGGTAAATCAGGCAGTATTTCATTTCTTTCTAACCCCAAATACGAATCTTTTTTATATCAAACTGATGCGTCAGCAGTCATCGTTTCAAAAGATCTTGCCTTAAAAAAACCTGTCAAAACCGCATTAATACGTGTTTCTGATCCTTATTTAGCCTTTACGATCTTATTGCAAAAATACCAAGAATTGGTAGAAAATAAAGAAACGGGCATTCAAGTTCCTAGTTATGTGGCTGATAGCGCGCATATTTCAGAAAATGTTTTTGTTGGACGATTTTCGCTTGTGGATGCGGGAAGCCAAATAGGAAAAAATTCACAAATTTATGATCGGGTTAGCATCGGCAAAAATGTTACCATTGGTTGCGATTGCACCATATATCCAGGTGTGGTCATTTATAAAGATTGTATCATTGGCAACAACGTTGTTATACATGCAAATTCAGTCATTGGCTCAGATGGTTTCGGGCATGCTCCACAAGCCGATGGAACATTTATATCAATACCCCAATTAGGAAAGGTAGTCATAGAGGATGATGTGTCCATTGGTTCAAATACGACGATTGACCGAGCCACTATGGGATCAACGATCATCAGAAAAGGAGTTAAAATAGATAATTTAGTGCAAATAGCACATAATGTAGAAATAGGTTCAAATACAGCCATCGCAGCACAAACAGGCATTTCAGGCTCGACGAAAGTGGGCGAGAATTGTTTGATTGCGGGCCAAGTAGGTGTAGCTGGACATATTACTATTGCGCCTAAAACGATTGTAACCGGTCAATCTGGCGTAACAAAAAGTGTTAAAACACCAGGACGAACATTGGGGGGTACCCCAGCTTCCAATAATGTAGATTTCTTAAAAAGAAATGCATTAATTAGGCAGTTACCGGAATTTTTTGAAAAATTTAACCAAAGCAACAAATAATATTGAGTTGGCTTTACCCTTATTATGAATAATAAGCAACACACCATATCAAAATCAGTCACATTAAGTGGAGTAGGTTTACACACCGGGGTCTTAACGAATATGACATTTTTGCCGGCAGCATCAAACCATGGCATAAAATTTCAGCGAATAGATTTACCGGGTCAGCCTATCGCGGATGCCGATGTTGATTACGTAGTCGATACTTCACGAGGAACGACCATTGAACATAATGGAGCCAGAATTAATACGGTTGAACATGTGATGGCTTCTTTAGTAGGCCTTGAAATCGATAACGTTTTAATTCAATTAGATGGACCAGAACCCCCCATTATGGATGGAAGTTCGATCAAATTTGTGGAAGCGTTAAAAGATGCGGAACCTGTTGAACAAGAGGCACATCGTAAATTTTTCGAAGTAACTGAGGAAGTACGTTTCAAGGACCCAGATAAAGATATTGAATTAGCTGCATTGCCATTAAATGATTACAGAATGGCGGTGATGGTCGATTATAATTCAAAATTCTTATCGAGCCAACATGCCAATTTGAGTCACGTGTCACAATTTGAAAGAGGTTTTGCCATGTGTCGAACTTTTTGTTTTGTGCATGAATTAGAGGTTTTATATAAAGAGGGCCTGATCAAAGGGGGTGATTTAAGCAATGCCATTGTCATAGCTGATCGTGATTACTCTGAAGCGGAATTAGCTCATTTATCAGATGTTTTAAGAAAACCCAAAGTAAGTATTTCTAAAGAAATTGGAATCCTAAATAATACCAGCTTACACTTTCCAAATGAAATGGCAAGGCATAAGTTATTGGATTTAATGGGTGATTTAGCTTTAGTAGGTAGACCCATTAAAGCGCAAATTTTGGCTTCGAGACCGGGACACGCTTCCAATATTGAATTAGCCAAAAAAATCAAGAAATTGATGTTGGAAACCGAAAAGAACAATGTTCCTATGTACGATCCAAAGCAACCTCCTATTTGTTCACATGAGCGTATCTATGAGTTATTGCCACATCGATATCCATTTCAAATGATCGATAAGATTATCTATTTAGATGATAATAGTGTCGTTGGTGTGAAAAATGTGACGATGAATGAATATTATTTCATGGGGCATTTTCCGAATAATCCTGTGATGCCAGGTGTTATGCAAATAGAGGCGATGGCTCAAACAGGGGGAATATTAGTACTTAGTTCTGTACAAGATCCCGAAAATTATTGGCCTTATTTAGTCGGAATTGAAAATTGCAGATTTAGAAAAAGTGTCATCCCAGGAGATACTGTAATATTTAAATGTGAGCTTCTAGCACCTATTCGAAGAGGAATTGCCAAAATGATAGGTAAGGCTTACGTATCGGGCCAAGTAGTTTGTGAAGCAGAAATGACAGCGAGTTTAGTTAGAAAATCATAGTACAACATTTATGAATTATCCATTAACTTCGATTAACCCGAATGCCATCATTGGATCCAATGTACAAATTGATCCATTTACTGTCATACACGAAGATGTGCAAATCGGAGAAGGTAGTTGGATAGGTTCGAATGTAACTATATTTCCAGGAGCAAGAATAGGAAAAAATGTCAAAATATTCCCAGGAGCAGTGATTTCAGCGATTCCTCAAGACTTAAAGTTTGGAGGAGAAATAACGACAGCTGAGATTGGCGATAATACCACCATAAGAGAATGCGTAACGGTTAACCGAGGAACCAGTGATCGTCAAAAAACAGTCATTGGCCCCAATTGTTTAATCATGGCTTATGTTCATATAGCTCATGATTGTGTCATTGGAAACCAATGCATCATAGCCAATGCGGTACAATTAGCTGGACATGTGAATGTAGGAGACTTTGCCATCATTGGAGGTTCTTCTGCTGTTCACCAATTTGGACAAATAGGCCGACATGTCATGATATCAGGAGGCTCACTTGTACGAAAAGATGTGCCACCATTTACTAAATCAGGTAGAGAACCACTTACTTATGCTGGGGTTAATTCAATCGGTTTAAAGAGGCGGGGATTCACAGATGAACTCATTAATGAAATCCAAGAAGCATATCGTTTCCTGTACAATAAGGGATTAAATACCCATGACGCATTAGAACAAATTGAAAAATCGATCAGAAAATCTCCTGAAAGAGATGAAATCATAGATTTCATTCGCAATTCAGAAAGGGGAATTATGAAAGGCTAAGCGAACTCCTATGAAAATTCTTGCTGAAAACTTAGAAAAGAAATTCCGCCAAGAATATGTCATCAAAAACTTTAATTTCGAATTTCAAGATCATAAGAAATACGCGATTGTAGGGCCAAATGGTTCCGGAAAATCGACATTACTCCAACTGCTGAGTCAATTTTCATTGCCAACAAAAGGTTCCGTAAAGTACTTAGATAACCAAGGAAACCTCATAGAAAATGATCTTGCATTTAAGCAAATTTCATTTGCTGCTCCCTACAGTGAAATCATAGAAGAATTTACCATCAGTGAATTAATCTCTTTTTTAGTTGGCCTACAAAATTTACCCTCAGCATTCAACATAAAAGCATTTGAAGAATTTTCAGAATTAAAAACGAATCCCAACAAACTAATTAAAGATTTTTCTTCGGGCATGAAGCAAAAAACAAAACTAACCCTTGCTTTTTCCACGCCAAGACCATTTTTGTTTTTAGATGAACCAACAACCAATTTAGACTTTAAGTCCAAAGACTGGTTTCAACGTAAACTAGAAGCTGAAAAGGATAAATTAATCGTTATTGCATCCAATGAAGAGTCAGAAATAAAATACTGCGAAGAGCGTATTCAAATTTTAGATTTCAAATAATTCCAACGGAAGCGTAATATTATAAGTCCAATAATCATCAAGATAAGTCCTAAGTAAAAACCTATACTTGAAAAATCAATTACTCCCCTACTGATATTTTGAAAATGATAGCTTAAACTTTGAAAGGTAAAATCAAAATTAAATATTTTACTTATTTCTTGAGGTCCCTGCCAAAAAACGAAATTAAAAAAAACACCCAATACAAATGATAATGCCTGTTTATTTGCCATAGAAGAAGCTAACGCACTTAAACAGACAAATACAATGATCAGTAAAAGTAAACTGATATAAGCACTAAATATGATACCAAAATCAATGTTAAAAGCTGGTGAACTTAATGTTCCAATGCTATAGATAAAAATGATGGTCGGTACTAAAATGATGGCCAATAGAAATATTTGACTTAGGATCTTAGCAAAAATGATTCGTTCAATGGATATAGGCAATGACCGCAAAAGATTAAAAGTACCTAATTCAAACTCCTCCGAAAATAGCCTCATACAAATGGCAGGTGTGAAAAGCAAAAAAAACCAAGGACTTAAATCAAAAAATACACTTAGTTCTGCAAAGCCAAAATCTAAGACATTGCCTTGGAAAAACCAAGTATAAAAGCCGATCAATAAATAAAAAGAAAACATGAGGCCTATACCAATGAATGAGGTAAAAAACACATTAAATTCTTTTTGAATGATCGCCCACATATTAATCCTCAAAAATAGATTTTTCTTTTCTCAAAATCGCTGAAACAATCAAACCCAGTAAGAAAGTAAATAAAACTGAAAAGAAAAAAATGATCATAAATTGTATGCCGGGTCCCAACATCATCTTAGTGATTTTTTCAGCATCTTCTATTTGACTTTCAGTTAAACCCTGACTTTCTAATTTTTCCCTAGCAATATCCATTTGTTTTTGAAGAACTCCTTGGTCAATAAAATTCAAATAGATATAATTAAAACCTCCACTTACAACACCCCAAACAGCGCCAATTAATAGCGAATTACCTAAACCCTGTCCATAACTAATTAAATCATCTTGGTTTGACCTCACTTCTTTTAATGCTAAATAAAGAATAGTCGTGTTGATTACAAGGGTGGCTAAAAATGAAACCCATCCTAATGTTTCGCTAAAGTCTTCTTCTAATCCTGAATATTTGGTTACCAGAGTTAAAACAAAACTAGTAATCCCACCTATAACTCCCCATTTTAAAGCTAAAATGGAATTAGACAACTTTAAATCTTCCTGGTTTTCCATGATTAATTCTTTTTAAAATATAAAGACATGAGTAGGTTTGGCAAAAATGCCAACACAATTTTTTGTGTGAAATCATCTTTAGCGATGCTTCCAGCATCTATTCCATTAATTCCATTCAATAGCATTTTGTAATACTCGATTCCTTCTTGTTCAATAATCACCGATTTATACTGCTGTAATTCACTGACACTAAATTGTATATATTCATTTAAAACTCCAAGACCAATTTCAGACACATAGAAATAATACAAGACTGTTGAACTTAAAATAGCCACAAAAACAATGTAGATATATTGAAATAGGAAAATTTTCAAGAAATGGGCAGAGTCGAATTTAAAAACTTTTTTGACTAATAAATATTGAAATATTAGCACAAATACAAAACTGGGTGCCTTTTTCCCTCCGAGAGGCACAATACCAAGGGAATAAAAGATAATGCAATAAAGGATGATTAAAACAACGGCAAATAGACTTGTTGCCAATAATTGCGGCCAATGCTTGATCAGATTTTTCATTTATTGATTATTATACGCAATCTCATGATGATTCAGCACCATTAAAATTTTATGGCTAAAAGTATATCCTAGAAAAGCTGAATTTTTAGATTTGCCCACAATATGATCTACTACATAAGGATATGTAGGTACTTTTTGGAATAAAATTCCCTTGGCTTCACTCCCTTTTCCTAGCGCTGGCATGTGAAGTCCAACTAAATTTGCGGGGTTAGAAGAAAGTAATTTGTCAATAAACGAAATTTTTCGATGAATGGCCTCTTGGTAACATGCCAGAAACAAAGTTTCTAGGCCGATTGTACCAAAAGCTGCATGATCAAACTCCACTTCTTTTACTTCACTTTCATGAGGTGTATGATCCGACACAACAGCATCGATTGTCCCATCTTGAATACCTTTCCATAAAGAATTAACATCGCTCTCAGTCCTAAATGGAGGAAAAACCTTTTTCAAGGTATCAAAATCACTGATCGAATCTTCCGTGAATATTAGATGGTGAACAGCCACATCACAAGTTACAGGCAATCCTTTTTTCTTAGCTGCTCGAATCAAGTCCACCGATTCGCTACAGGAAAGACAAGAGAAATGTAGTCTGAATTTAGCATGAGTGTGACCAAAAGAATTAGACAAGATATATGAAAGTAAATCTAAATCGCGTTTCACACTTAATGTCTCAGACAAATCAGGTATACCTTTAAGTCCTAATAAAGTACTTTGTAATCCTTCGTTTATTTGACCATACAGAGACAATCCAGAAGTATCAGGCCTAGATACCAAAGTTGCCGGCAACGATTGTAAATATTGCAAACACTTACTCATTAAATCTACATTCTGGATACTTGAATTTCCATGGGCAAACCAATGGGCGCCTGAAGAAAATAAATCAAATAAATCAGTGAAATCCTCTCCTTGATTATCAATCGTCAAAGGCGCCATAGGCATAAAGTTTACCCTATGAACTTGAGACATATTTTTAACAAACTCAAGCGCCTGTGGTTGTTGGGGAACTGGATCCCCTGTGGGTAAAAGCAATAAATCCAATACCCCACCTTTCTTAGCTGCTGCTGACAAACTGGTCCAGTCCTCTTTAAACTCCCCGCCTGGCAAGGTATTATGAACACGTAGATCCACCATAGACGGCGACCAAGCTAAATCAGGTTTGTCAATAACCAAATCGGCTTTTTCAATCAAATTATTTCCAATTTGAACCCATTGGCCATTTTCAAATAATAAATCAACTACCTGATTATAGAAGTCAGAAAGACTATCTTGTATTAAAACCGATTTAAATAAAATTCTCATGCGATTCTATGGTAAAAAAAAACCCTGATCAACAGGGTTAAAAATTAATGTGCAATAAAGGATTTGTAGGTTTCAACATCCATTAAATGGCTTATATCACCTAAATCACTTGGTTTCATTTTGATAACCCAACCGTCTCCATAAGGATCCGTGTTAATTAATTCTGGGTTATTATTTAATGCTGTGTTAAATTCAATTACTTCACCAGAAACAGGCAAGAACAAATCTGAAACCGTTTTAACCGCTTCCACTGTTCCAAAAACGCCATCTTTAGCTATGTTTTTCCCAATCGACTCGACTTCAACAAACACAATATCACCCAATTCTCCTTGGGCAAAATCAGTAATTCCTACCACGGCTATATCTCCCTCGATTTTAATCCATTCGTGTTCTTGTGTGTACTTTAAGGCTACTGGAAAATTCATATGTAATGTTTTAGCATGCAAAGGTCACGAAATTCATGATTTATTGCAAATAATTTTATTCAATAATTGAATTTATTCATTTAAGCTATACCGGATTTGAAAACCACCGGCTACCGTTGAGCGATAAAATGAATTTGACACCAAAGGATTATTAAACATTTTATCAAAATATGCAGTGACGGACAATTTGTCACTAATCGCATAACTAATTTGTGGCCTAAATTGGAAATTATAAAAGCCTTGGGTGACAATCGTCTCCGCATCCAATTTCCTTTGCAATGTCCGCGTATCACGAATAGTTAAATTACAGTTGAACCTTAAATCATTAGGCAAACGAACATTGCGCCCATTAATCTTAAAAGGAATCAACATATTGGCTTTCGTAAAACCAATAGCAAAGGTTAAATCTTTATTTGATAATTCAGCCACTTGATTATTTGATAGATTTAGCCCCACATTTCTATCTTGATTATATTCAAAACGAAGGGAAACCCTACTTTTAGTAATCGCATTGAAACCAATTAAAGGAGAAAAACGCTCTGAAAATGAAATCGTACTCATGACATAAACAGGAATCAGTGTATTCGTTTTTGCATCAAATCTAGACGATAATGGATAAAGTAAACTATTGAGTGTCAAATTAGTATAATCATTTTCAAATTGGCCATATTCCAAAGCAGAAACAAAATTACCCACACTATAGGTACTTGAATACATATGAGTAATCGTGAAAGAAGAAAATTTCTTCGTAATCCAAGGCATTAAATTCAGGCCATTGTAATCGACTTTCCAATTGGGCAATGGAATATTATAAAAAGGAGAATATTTTACATCGTTAGCCGACACACCTGAATATGCCGCAAAAAATGAAGGAATTAAGACATCCTGCGAATTGATATTATAATCTCCACCTTCTGCTAGTTTGGCCCTAGTTAATCTATTGAGCAAAATCGATCTATTGGTCCTGAATTTTTCAAAAACTAAAGTAGGATCGTCAAATGCAGTTAAAAATGACAAAAATGACATGGAGTAATTTCCAGAACGTATTGGGCTTTCAGATGCAAATGCTCCATTGAGTGTTTTGGGCCTAAAAAACTCTTGGTAATTATCTCCTTTATTGTAATTACCTTCCACTTGAATTCTTAAATCTTTGTTGGGCTCAAGCTGAGTGATGTAAGAAAACTTCTCTTGTTTGGTCTGTGTAAAAGGAATATTTTGAACAATACTTTTGGAAAGCCAACCGTTTTGACCTGCTGTAAACCTTATTTGATCGCTTTGACTACCTGAAATAAAATCAAAACCAGGGGCTGTGGATTGGCTATTCATACCCAATAAACCAGGATTAGGCAAAAATCCTGGCAAAGTCGTGGACTCATTAATCGAATAATTAACCTGAATTCCTCGTAAGGTCAATAATAAGCGAGTCAGAGACCGAAGTACATTTTTAGGAGAAATTAAAATATCATCATCATCGCCTGGATTTCTGGCTACATTTTTACCAATCGGATTGCCATTGTTTGCCCATCTAAGTGCTTTAATACGGTTATACAGCGCAACAAAATCCACTTTTCCATTAATGGAACGCTCCCGCGTATTTTTGATAATATTACCAAATGGCAAATCTAAGGAATCTCGAATATCAAACGAATTAGCAAAGTAATTGTAACCAATCCGATGCGAGTAATCAGCGTTCATCCAATCGGTCAAAGGCAATTTTTGCAAAGGCAATCGCCAAATCATTCCAGCTTGTTGGTCAAAATTCTTAGCCCTCCCTAGACTCTTAATATTGAACATCACGGAATCTCGTTTAGCTTGAGTATCTAAATCGCCAAAAGGTTCGTCAATGATTGAATTAACGATTGTATTATAATTCAACACAACACTCTTGGTTAAATTCCAATTCAACGCATATTGTCGATTAAAGTACCAGTATTTTTCAAACTGAGGGGCCACTCCTAATGTGGTCAATTCCCCATTTCTCAATTGAGTCCTAATAAAACTACGATCCATTTCAGCTCTAACTGTTAAGGAGGTAGGAACTAAATTGACATTCATATCTTTTAATAGCAGAAGCCATGGGGAGTCAGAATTCATTTTTGCAAAAGGCTCCCAAAAATTACTATTCGACGTATACGCATACAAAATACTTCCACGCTGACTTAATTGAGTATATGAATCGATTAAAGTACTAGATCTCATCATTTCCGAATATGCATATGAAAATGAAAAGTTTGAAAGATCCCATAAATAGGCATGCTTAGCTAAAGCACTTCTTACTTTCCTAACATTAGAGAAATTAAAACCATGCCTTTCCGTATTATCCTGTACTAGCTTCAAGTATTCTTGTTTTTTTGATTCGGAACTAAACTTCCCTAAAGAGTTTGTCAGAAAAATATCGGGATCTAATGGGTCAAATTGAGGTGCTATATTTCGTTTGTCATATGATATATAAAATGGGATTTGAAATCCCCATTGAAGAGGTAAAAATTTATCTAAATTCAAATTAGCTGTTAATCCTATTTCATATAAATTATCCCGTGATCTTTCAGATATTTTAGACTGAACCCCACCAAATCCATAATTTTTAAAGCTTCCATTGAATACCACTTGGCCTATGTCGGCCAACTTAACCCCCAATTTACCTATGGCGGCTTCACCGGAAGTTTGATCAAAACCAAATCCCCTTAATTCATTCACCCACACACAAAAAGATTTATTTTGACCGTCTTTTGTGGTATTACGAACGCCTATCATCGTGGTCATTGTCGCACTTTGATCCGGTCTTCCCATCACCGTTATTCGATAAACCTTACCTGTAGAACTGGTCATCAACATAGAAAAACGATCATTCAAACCCTTATTTTGCCTATCCCGTTCAATTTTCACTAGCTTTAATAATTCAAACTCTATATCAAATTCATTCTCCATTGGCCAAATTTCAGTATCTAAACTTTGTCCTTTTTGAGTTTGAATTAACCCAGTATTCTCAACCTCATAGTAGTTATCTGTTAAATCTGTACCAATGCGAAGAAATGCAGAAACATGACCCGAAATTTGATCCGCACTTTGCATAGAAACAAACATTCTAAGTCTTTTGTAATTAATAAAATCAAACATCGAATTTTTAAATACAGCCCTCGCATCTCCAGGCCTAAGATTGTCAACACATAAGCTCATCGACTGCTCATTTAAACGAGCATTGTTGATGGTAGTAATATCCTGATCGCGTACAAAACCCGGTGGTACTACATAGGGAATTGCATTGGCACCCTTCGTTGCAGGCCCATTTTCTTCTACATTGACACTTGACACCCTAAATTTAGCATCATATGATTCTGGCAAATCCTGGCCATTTTTAACATCTAAATTTCCAATAAACTTGCGGTAAGAATATCCCGAAAGCTGCAATTGAGCAAATCTCAATACGACAGGATCTTGAAAATCACTCAATAACATTCTAAAAAAACGAATAGATTTAAAGCTCGACATCTCACCTGCCGGAGTGGTATAATTACGCTTATCTTTTATCGGAACCCTAAATAAATACCAATCCACTCCCCCTTCATTCACTTTATCTACCACAAAACCTTGACCTACTTGCAACTGGCCTGGCTTAAGATCAATTTGATATTGAAAATAAGACTCAACTTCATTAACCGTATTATCATTGTTTAAATCTTCCCGATCAGGCATCATACTACTTGCCTCAGTAATCGTTGAATTAGTTGGATTATCAGTGGTTGGAGAGTTATTTTCCAATCCCATGAAGTTTTTATACCGTTCAATGATACTTCCCGTTTTATTAAATTTATCGCTCAAATAGTGCACAAAGTCATCCCCAGCAGGATCATTTTTAAGGGATGAAATCGCATTTTGATCATTTACTTTGGTAGATATTTGGGTCAAATATTCTTTGAAATAAGTTTCCTCTGTAATGGCAGTAGATTCAGTTGACCTATTTATCATACCATCTAGACCAATATCTTGTTGAGCCCTTCCCCCTTGATTATCAAAGGCATTAATAACAAATTGACGTTTAGGAGCTAATCCCCAAAGCGTTTTTTCAACATTTTGCGTATTCCCAGAGGTAATTTTTTCTCCTGCTGGAATACCATTTTCGAAATTTGAAAATCCGTCTGGGATAAAATCCTCAGAGACGTCACCCAAATGAAAAATTAACTTTCCTCCTGTTTGGTTATTTTTATTGAAAATACCATCACGTACTTTACCTTGATCCCCCGTGACAAAAGGATCCATCAGCCAAAATTCAATTTGTTCAACATTTGCATTATCAAAATCTGTGTCTGAAGAAATAGCACGAGTAATTGCACCGAAATTTGATTTAGGATTTGGCAACAAACCCTGTGAATTTAAACTTGGATTGAAATTATAAATACCTCTTTCAGAAGGGAAATAAGCCACATCTAAAACACCTAAAGGCAAATTAGTGATGTTATTGGCAAAGTCTTTGTTCGGAAATAAACCCTTTGGCGTCACGACACGCTCATAAGCAAATAAGTTTACCTGGGCTGGATCAAGTCCCGGAACCTCTAAAGCGAAGCCACCTTGCCCATAAATACTTGCGTCAACATTATACGCCGAAATTTTAGCACGTCTAAAATTTGAACTTATGTCTCTTGGATTTCCTGAAATAAAATCTTTTGGGGTGGCACCAGGACGCCAATAAGTTGGTTGAGAACTTAAGTTATAAACCACTCTAGCTGATTCAAAATCATCAATAAATGCATTCCCTTGAACTCGGTCATTGACATTCGGGATCAACTTAGCAAATTCACCTTGAAAGTCAATCACAGATGATTCCTTCGTGGAAACAATCGGCAATGCATCAATCATCCGTGTTAAGGCGTTTGATTTTTTTAAAATACTTGCATCAAAACCTATTAATGTATTATTAACAGGTTCATTCCCAATAGCCACTCGTCTAAAAAAGGCAGGTGGCGTTTCACTCATATTTTGAATTGTAGCTCCTAAATGAACGTCTTGACCTAAATTATAATCTAATCTAGTTCCCAGCATGGTTCTAATTTGGTTCGAAAAAAGATCTGGCTTTTCGTAACAAATTTTAATTTCACGACCCGAATTAAATACTCCCTCATTAATGATTTTAACACGACCCGATTGGCCATCCACGATAAAATCAGTTCCCTGACTTAACGATTGGCCACCAGCGGTTACCGTAACTGATTTTGCCTCTACTCCAAATGGCAACGAAATATCGCCACCTCCTACACCAGACTGGAAAGAACCTTTTAAAAAGAACTTATTTTTACTAGCTATTTGGGTAGCATCCGTCTGAGTACTCGTATATAATTTTTGGAAAACATACTTGTCAACCAGACTTGATTCAGAGGATGTGAATTTTGCTTTTAGATTTTTTCCAAATGGTTCTAGAATTGGAAATATAATTTTTCCATTTTTGGAATCAACGGTTATATCTTCAATGAAATCAAAATTGCCATCTGGTTGGGCATCACCAGAAAAATTAAGTTTATCTAATCCCAAAACTTTGACCAATGGAATATCTTTTAATTTCTCCCCTTCAATTAAGTTTGAATTATCAATTCCCGTAGCATCATCTTTGTAAACAATGCGTAATTGAAAATTCTGTTTGGACAATGAATTAGTATTTAATGAGTAGATGTTTTTCATCATTAAATCCCACATAGGATGCTCCAAATGATTCCGTAACGTAGAGGATTTAAGCATTTTTAAAATCAAAACCTCATTATCTTGTCTGGCTTGATAATCTTCCGTTAGTTCTCCAACCTTATATTTACGGCCATTAAATGTGTATTCATAGGAAACAGCCAATACTTCGTCATTACGTAAAGGTGAAATCAGTGAAATATAACCAAGTGAAGGATTGAATTTAAATTCACGTTCATTCAGCCTTTTGGCTCCCTTGAGCATATCAAAATCCGTACCTCTTTGTAGGTTATAAACAGATTCTAATTGATAAGAAGACTGATCCGAGCGACGTATTTGAGGATCATTCACCAACTTATCATAGAGACCATTGTTTTTATTGTCAGCGGATTGATTCGGAATAATAGGTTGGAGCGCGGATTTGGTTTTGCTGTATGGATTAGATTCGCCTAAATCAGCTAAAGCCACTAAATTTCTTAATGTTTCTGTGCTTTGGGTTCTGTTTGTTACATACACCTCTATCCGAGTGATGGTTATTCCACTGGTGATAACAGGCAAACTTCGTAAAGATCTTTCGTAATTATCTTTGAAATAAGTAGATAAGAAGAAATGCCTATTTTCATCATATTGATCTGCTCGTATTTCAAAAGAACGACCCTGTGAACCACCTTTCATTGTGATACAATCTTGCTTGGAACGTTGTTGGGCTGCGACAACAGTAACATCCAAATTCCCAAATCGCAATAATGTTTTCAGACCAAATAAATTTTGAACACCTGGAATTAATTGAGAATTAAGCGTCCAAGAAGTGTTTCCCGCTTCTATATTTTGAAGAATATCTTCTTCTTGAGTTTTCCAATTTAATTTAAGTTGGTTTTGAAAATTAAAACTAGCTTTCGTATCAAAATTGGCATTTAGATTAAGTTTGTCACCGATCTTACCTTGAAAATTGATTTGAGCTTGTTCGTTAAAAAACAAATTCCCAACGTATCGAAGTTGGACCGGAACCGCAGGATTATCTACGAATTGACCCATATAACCTATATCCAACAACAAGCTACCATTAGGTTTGAATGAGACTTCTGTCCCACCAAAAATCCGATCAATTGAAGGTGGCAATTCAATTTTTGGAAATAGTCCCCTAGATTGAACCGAATTATTACCGTCAAGGCTCTTTGAATAATCACTCCAATAGGACCTATTCAAATCTTTATTTTGCAAATTACTATAATCACTCAAACTAAAAGCTTGGGATGGAGAGATTGAAATATCGCCTAATTGTTGCGAAGAGATTAATTGATTTTGGCTAAAATCAATTTGATTCCGACTTCCTTTTAAAGAAAAAATAGAAAAAGGCGATTTTGAAAATTGTTTATTTGCTTGATAAAAATCAAAAGGTTTTAGTTGGAAACGAGGCCTGCGACCACTTTTTAAAATGGTCGTAGTTGAGTCAGCATTTTGAGCAAAAGAAATAAAAGGTAACACCACAAAGGCCCCCAAAAACAGGCCTTTCAAAATGACTTTTATAGCGATATTGCCGTCTCTTTGCACAAATAATAAATTAACGAAGGGCTAGTTTAATAAGCTGCTCAATAGTAGCATCAGGATTAGATTTCAATAATTGGTCTAAATTTTTCTCAGCTGCTACTCGAGGAATTCCTAGTGTTACCAA
The DNA here is from genome assembly GCA_947486835.1 of Cytophagaceae bacterium. Taxonomy (GTDB): domain Bacteria; phylum Bacteroidota; class Bacteroidia; order Cytophagales; family Spirosomataceae; genus Aquirufa. Next base: position 18,415 of record CANKVC010000010.1, read on the forward strand.
TGCCCCTAAAGCCTCTTGTTTAACACCATATGACTTATCTGGAGAAGATTTACCTGCTTCCACAAATAATGTATCCTTTTTACATTTGTCTTTTAATTCTAAAATAACACGTTGGGCTGTCTTAGATCCAATACCTTTGATCGATTGAATCAAAGCAATATTTTCATTCATAATAGCCCCTCTTATTTCTCCGCTCGAAAAGGAAGATAACATGACCAAGGCCGTTGTAACGCCAACCCCTGAAACACTAATTAAATCAAGAAATAATAATTTTTCATCCATTTCGTAAAAACCCACAAGGGTATGTGCATCTTCTTTGATCTGTAAATGGGTAAAAAGTTTACAATTTTCATCACCCTCAGCAAGTGAATCATAAGTTTGCAATGAAATTTTCACATCATAACCGACACCTTGAACGTCAATAATGACATGCGCTCTGTCTTTATAAGCTAATTTCCCTTTTAAGTATGCGATCATTTTATGAAATTCTTAATTTCATTCCAGGCTTTAAAACCGAAGAACGAAGTCTATTTAATTTTTTAATTTTTGCTATTGTACTGACATTGTATCGGTCAGCAATTTGAGATAATGTATCTCCAGGCCTTACTCGGTGATAAATAGTTCTTCTTTTTGATTTTGTTTTTATGACAACTGATTCATTAATACCAGTTTCAACCTTTGCTGAAGCGGTTGACTCTTCAATGTCAACCCATTCCTTAACAAAATAGTAAATTACCTTTCCTCTTTTTAACCGGTTAGACCTCAATCGGTTAATACGTTTTAATTCGAGTACTGAAACATCTAGATTCCTGGCAATCGTATAAATTGTCTCCCCTTTCCTGACCACGTATTTTTTCCTTAAATTTTTCAACATTCGAAGTCCTGCGGTGGAGTCGATCGATCCCAAAGAAATACCTAAAACTTTACGCGTTCCAAAATAACTCGCTGAATCAAGAATTTTTAACCGATTCTCATTAAAAAAAGCAAATTTATCTTTAGGAATGCGTACAATAATTTTATCTACATCCGATGGTATAGAATTACCTAAAATGTGAGGATTTAAAACCCTAAAGGTATCCAACGAAAATCCAGCTAATGACGATAAAACTTTTAAATTGACAAATCCTTTCAAGTGTAAGGTATCAGAAGGCATGTGAAAAGCCCATTCTTGAGGTTGAATGGCATGATCCCAATGAAAATTCATCATATAGGAAATCGCAATATATTGAGGTACATAATTACGCGTTTCTTTGGGTAGACAATTGTAAATACCCCAAAAGTCAGTTGCCCCACAACGCCTTATCGCCCGCTTAACATTCCCAGGGCCAGTATTATAGGCGGCTAGGGCCATGTGCCAATCTCCAAAAATGCGATATAATTGACGCATATATTTACATGCGGCCTCCGTGGCACGTTCAGGATCAAATCTTTCATCCACATAAGAATCAACTCGAAGACCAAAATCACCTCTCGCAGTATAGGGCATAAATTGCCACAAACCACCAGCTCCTTTTAAAGATAAAGCTTTAGTTTCAAGCCCAGATTCGATCAAAGACAAATATTTCAACTCATCAGGCAACCCGTATTGCTTAAGGTATTTTTCATAAATAGGAAAATACAGATCACGTTTCTCCAACATATGTTGGGTAAATGCAGCCTTCTTAAAAGCAAAGTATTCTACATATTGATGTGAATATTGATTGTAAATAAGAGGTATTACGTTTTGAATTGATTTTAACCGATTCTGGATTAAGGAAGGGTCAATCATTAAAGATGTGGGCATTCCTTGCTCAATTCGAGCTAAGGAGTCGATAAACTTACGATCAATATTAGGCAAAAATGCACTCCTAACCTGCCCAAACAAAGAGGTTGATAGGAAGCAAAAATACAGCAAATATGTGATCTTTATTTTCAACGAATTAAATTATAAATATGAAGTAAAATCAACCAATTCATCCTCTGAATAAGCTGGTCCCATCGCTTGAAATCCAATCGAAAGTCCATTTAAGTCCTGTCCAGCCGGAACAGTAATAGCAGGCAAGCCAGTCACATTTGCCTGTACGGTAAATAAATCACCTAAATACATCTGAAGGGGATCTAAGGTTTTTTCACCTAATCGATATGCAGTGGAAGAGGTAGTAGGCGAAATAATAAAATCATAATCTTTCAAAATCGCATCGGTACGCTCTTTAATTAACCTTCTAACTTTTTGCGCTTTTGTGTAATAAGCATCATAATAATTAGCGCTTAAAACAAAGGTACCCAGCATAATTCTACGTTTAACTTCCTCACCGAAACCTTCATTCCGTGTTTTTTTATACATGTCAATTAAATCACGAGGATTTTTAGTTCTTTGGCCAAATTTAACTCCATCAAATCTTGACAGGTTAGAACTAGCCTCAGCTGTAGTTAAAACATAATAAGTAGGCAGCATTTGATCTATATAAGCAAAATCAACAGATTCCACAACGAAACCTTTTTGTTTTAATTGCTCAATTTTCAGAAAAAAATGATCCTTAATTTCGGTTTGCAAGCTTGGGTGCTCAACAATCTCTTTAATATAAGCTAACCGTTTTTTGGGTATAAATTCACTCGTTTCTAAGGTACTAACTGTACTATCAAATTCGTCAGGACCCGCAATAACATCCATAACTAATTTAAGATCAGCTGGGTGATGACACATGGGACCGATTGAATCAAAGGAAGATGCGTAAGCAATTAATCCCCAACGAGAAACCCGACCGTACGTTGGCTTAAGACCTGAAATCCCACAAAAAGCTGCTGGCATTCGTATCGAACCTCCCGTATCGGTTCCTAAGGAAAGATGACACATTCCTGATTGGACTGCAACGGCCGAACCACCTGAACTACCACCGGAAACGTGATTTTGATTCGTAAAATTTAAGACAGGACCAAAGGATGAATTCTCATTGGTTGACCCCATCCCAAACTCATCACAGTTTTGTCTACCGATAATAATCGCATCTTCACTAATAATTCGTTGGACTGCCGTAGATGAAAAAGTCGACTTAAACCCATTTAAAATTTGACTGCCAGCTTGCGCTCCGTGATCCTGATAACAAAGTAAATCTTTCAGGCCTACAACCATTCCCGCTAATTTACCTGCCTTCCCTTCTTTAATTTTCAAATCTATTAATCGAGCTGAAGCTAAAGCTTCCTCCGAATAAACTTCTAAAAAAACATTTAATTGCTCATTCAATGCAGTAATTTGACTCAAATATTGATTAACCAAATCAACGCAAGACAAAGTACCTTGAAATAATTTATTTCTTATTTCTGAATAAGGCTGAGGGAAATTTTCCATTAAAAATGGGGGTTCAATTAAACACAAAAGCATAGTTGGAAGATCCAACTATGCATTTTAAAAAAGAATAAAATAAAACTATTTTTTAGTTTCGTCTAATTCTTTATTGATCTGATCTTTAACTTCATTTTTGGCATCTTGAAATTCACGAATACCTTTACCCAATCCTCGCATTAATTCAGGTAATTTTTTACCGCCAAAAAACAATAATATGGCTAATCCGATAAGTAACAATTCTCCGCCACCTAAACCGTTCAAAAACAATAATATACTTGCTGTGTTCATATTTTCTAAATTTTAATTGTGTAAATATATTCAATCCTAGTTAAAAATCCTCAAATTAAAAATCAAAAGATTACAATTGCTTTTCAAATTCATCCAATTCATTCTTTATTGATTTTCCAACCCAAAGTACTAACGCTAAATCATCCGTAAAACCAATTATAGGTAAAACATCAGGTATGAAATCGAATGGGGAAATAAAATAAATTAAAACAGCTGCTATTTTTGCCAAAGCAATAGCAGGAAGTTTTCTATATGATCCTTGTATATAAGCCTTAATCAATTGACTAAATAGTACAATATAGTGATTAAGAAGCTTGACAACAGTCAAATTACTATTAGCTGCTGTTTCAGTAACTTTTAGAAGTGCGCGCTTAATTAAATTCAACAAACCCAATTGGTCTTTTTGAATAATATCCTCCCCCTTTTGCAAAGCTTCTTTAAAGTATTTAGAGTCTAGGATTCTGTTAATAAAACTCATATTACGGGTCATAAATTAGATTTTAACTTTTAAATATACTAAAATCATTTTAAAATTTTAGTTGTATTATCCTTATTCGTCAGGTTAACGAAAAAATCATTTAATTATTAGCTCTTTTGTCGTAATTTTGAAAAATTTTTTGAACCAATTAATACTAAATTTTTACAAAATGAAAATTACCGTAGTAGGAGCAGGTGCTGTTGGAGCCACATGCGCTGACAATATCGCAAGAAAAGAATTAGCAGATGAATTAGTTTTATTAGATATCAAAGAGGGTATCGCCGAAGGAAAAACATTAGACATGTATCAAACAGCCAGCCTATTAGGTTTTGATACTAAGCTAATTGGGTCAACAAATGACTATACTAAAACGGCTAATTCTGATGTCGTTGTGATTACTTCAGGTTTACCACGTAAACCAGGAATGACGCGTGAAGAGTTAATTGGCGTTAATGCAGGAATTGTTAAAAGTGTTGTTGAAAACATACTTAAGTATTCTAAAAATCCGATTATCGTGATTATTTCAAATCCGATGGATACCATGACTTATTTAACCAATTCGATAGCAGGATTGGATAAGCATCGTATTATTGGAATGGGGGGCACATTAGACTCAGCAAGATTCAAATGTTATTTGGCCAAAGCCATGGATGTTTCCATCAATGATATTTCAGGTACGGTAATCGGTGGACATGGTGACACCACAATGATTCCTTTAAAACGTTTAGCTACGTACAATGGAGTTCCGGTAAGCCAATTTTTAGATGCGGAAACGTTGGATAAAGTGGTGGCAGATACGATGGTCGGCGGGGCAACCTTAACAGGTCTTTTGGGAACATCAGCTTGGTACGCACCAGGAGCCGCAGGAGCCGCTTTAGTAGAAGCGATCGTGCGAGATGAAAAAAAGATCATGGCATGTTGCGTTCCATTGAATGGAGAATATAATCAAAAAGATATTTGTTTAGGCGTTCCTGTCATTTTAGGCAAGAACGGTTGGGAAAAAATAGTTGATTACAAATTGACTGAAGAGGAACAAGCTACATTCAATAAATCAGCCGATGCGGTACGAAATATGAATGCAGTACTAGAAACACTTTCTCTATAAGATCATATTATTAGCTATCAAAAAAGCCTGTCATGTAGATGACAGGCTTTTTTGTGTAAAAGAAATTATATTTTACTTTGATCTGATAGCGATTACTGGATCCATCTTAGCTGCAACCCAAGCCGGCACAATACCTGATAAAATGCCTATAAAGCTAGAAATAAGTAATCCTTTACTAATATTAGAGAAAGTCAATTGGAGTGGCAGTGCATCCTGCGGTATATAGGTTATGAGCACGACTAATCCTATGCCAACTAATCCACCAATCAAACTTAGAAATATAGCCTCAAACAAAAATTGGAACAAAATAAAATAATTTTTAGCGCCTAAAGATTTCTGAATACCAATAATATTGGTTCTTTCTTTAACCGAAACAAACATAATATTCGCAATACCAAAGCCACCAACCAATAATGAAAATCCTGCAATCAATGACCCCGCTATATTTAATGCCGCAAATATTCCATCAAAAAATTGATTTAAGCCATCTAAACGATTTACCGAAAAACTAAGCTCATCTTTAGGCTTGATGGATCTTAACCCTCTCATCATGCCGATGACTTCCCCTTCCATATTCAATTGACCCAAATCCGAATCAAATGCTTTTAGCGCAATATCTGGTGAGGGTCTATCTTTTTGAAATATGGATGAATAAGTCGAATAAGGAATAAATACTTTTTCATCCGGAGTTCCCCCAAAGCTCAAAATATCAGTACCTTTTTTTTCAATGACACCAATTATAGTAAATTTAATTCCGTTCAACTTGATCACCTCTCCCACCGCATTTGAACTTAATTGTAAGTTTTCAGCAACCAAGGAACCAATGATACACACGTTCATTCCATTTTCTGATTCTATGGGCAAAAAATAACGGCCTGAAGCAATCGGGATATTGGCAATTTGATTATAATCATAACTAGCGCCCGTCATATTGACATCCATACTATTACTGCCTTTTGACGCGGTTTTTGTATTTCCATTGTCAATAATGGCGATAGCCTGTGCCGATTTCAAATTCTCTTTTAAATATTTGAATTCGGAATATTTCATATCAGGCCGATTAAAATACTTCCACCAAGGATAATTATTCTCCATAATCCAAGGCCATTTCCCTAGGTAAAAAACACCTGCCCCTGAAAATGAGTCTATTTCTGATCGAATATTTTTATTGAGCGAATCCACAGCCGTAAATACGGCTACTATTGCAAAAATACCCACACTGACACCTAAAAGAGAAAGTGTAGTCCTTAAAATATTGGATCTTAATGCCTGATAGGCAAACAAAAAACTTTCCCAAACTTGAATTAAAAATTTCATAAATAATGGATTCAACCCAAAATTACAATTATTAGTGAAACCTTGTATGAATAGTTGATGAATAGAAAATATAAACTCTAAATGGTTCTATGAAGGTAAGATTGGATTTTGTAATTTTGAGCCTTGTCGAATAAAGTTATGATTTGGAGTCATTCAGAATTAGAAAACTTAACCATTCATTTTGAAGGAAAATTATATTTAGATCAATCTCAAAATGCTGAGATTGCACGTAAAATATACTCAACGGACGCCTCTGTATATCAAGTAAAACCCAGTGCTGTAGCTATTCCAGCGAATGCTAAAGATATTAAGCGACTTATCCTTTTTGCCAAAAAACATAAATCTTCAATCATTCCCAGGGGGGCAGGAACATCCTTAGCGGGTCAAGTCGTAGGGGATGGAATCGTTATGGAAGTTGCTTCCAGTTTGAGTAGAATCATACTTTTAAATAAAAAAGAAAAATCCGTTTGGGTAGAACCCGGAATTATAAGGGATGATTTAAATAAACAAATTGAACAATCAGGGTTGTTTTTTGGTCCCGAAACATCGACGGCAAACCGCGCACTTTTAGGTGGCATGTTAGGGAATAATTCCTGTGGTCTGCATTCCATCGTTTGGGGAAACGTTAGAGACCATTTATTAGAAACAAGAGCTATTTTATCAGACGGCTCCGAGATACATACGCATCCACTTAGTAATGAAGAATTTTATAAAAAAACTTCGTTAAATAACTTAGAAGGACATATTTATAAGGAAATACATCGAATACTAAACAATCCGGAGCTTCAAAATCAGATAAAAACCCGCTTTCCAAAGGCGGAAATAAAAAGACGTAATAGTGGTTATGCATTGGATGCTTTAATCGACATGCAACCCTTCAATCCTATGGGCCAACCCTTTAATTTATCTGCGTTAATTGCCGGATCGGAAGGAACTCTTGCCATT
>CANKVC010000011.1 GCA_947486835.1 Cytophagaceae bacterium
TGCCCACAAATTCAGCTAATTGCCTCTCAAATTCCTCATGTTCATTCGTATTTCCAGACATCATTCTAGCTCCCATAGGGTATGCTAGGCCGTATTTAGCTGCAGCGTCAGCATCTGCTTTTCTTACTTCAGGGTGATTGGCCAGTCCTAAATAGTTATTTAAGGACCAGTTTAACATCTCCTTTCCCATGAAAGTCATTCTTGGCCCTAATTCGCCAGTTAATTTTGGGAAAGAAAAATAATGATGTGAATAATGTGCATGAGCGCCTATTGGCCCCATATTTTTTACTACTTTTTCGAAAATATCCACTTTATGATTTCGTTTTAATTAAATAATCATGTATTAATTACAAAGTTAAATTTATTTTTTAATCCCGCTTATATTAAATACGCTCATTCGTCATTTTTCTATTAAGTTTGTCAACTTATTCACAAGTTTTTGATATGACATTCAAATTTTCCCTTCTTTTTTCCGCCCTTATTTTGTCCAATGTACTTTATAGTCAAAGTACGATTAAACCGTTGGTCGAATCAAATAAAGGGATGGTGGTCACTACACATCCTTTAGCGTCAGAAATCGGCCTGTCGATTTTAAAAAAGGGAGGTAATGCCATTGACGCTGCTATTGCTGTAAATTTTGCATTAGCGGTTTGCCATCCATCTGCCGGTAATATTGGAGGGGGTGGTTTTTTGGTTTATCGAAATGCTAAAGGAAAATTTTTTGCGTTAGATTACCGGGAAAAGGCTCCATTGGCAAGTACCAAAGATATGTACCTAGATGCCTCAGGAAATGTAATTCCTGAAAAAAGTATGGTAGGGATATTTTCTGTAGGGGTTCCAGGAACTGTGGCGGGGATGGAAGAAATGCACCGCAAATTTGGTTTATTACCCTGGAAGGATCTGATTCAGCCTGCCATAGACATCGCAAGGAATGGCCATGCACTTACGTCAAGAGAGGCTCGAGGATTAAATGCCAATAAGTTGGATTTCATCAAAGAAAATAAAGGAAATTCATATTTAATTAATCCGAACAATATTGATTGGAAAAAAGATGATCAATTAATTCAGATGGACTTAGCCAATACTTTGGAAAGAATTTTACGCTATAAATCAAAAGGATTTTATCAAGGGAAAACCGCGGAACTAATTATTGGTGAAATGAATCGCCTAAACGGCATTATTACACAAAAAGATTTGAATGGCTATAAGCCTGTTTGGCGCAAGCCAATCGTCCAGTCCTATAAAAATTTCCAAATAATAGGAATGCCGCCGCCATCCAGTGGGGGGATAGCATTGGCCCAATTAATGGGAATGGTACAGAAATATCCATTAAGTAAATGGGGGGTGACCTCTGATTCTACGGTCCAATTAATGATTGAGTCTGAAAGAAGAGTATTTGCAGACCGAGCAAAATGGCTAGGTGATCCTGATTTTGTTCAAGTACCCATTGGGCCCTTATTAGATTCTACTTACATTAAAAATAGAATTAGTTCGATTGATTTTACTAAGGCATCTTTAAGTTCAGATATTTCCGCAGGTCAATTTTCTGGCTATGAAAGTCCTGAAACGACTCATTATTCTATTGTAGACGCTGCAGGTAATGCGGTATCAATAACGACAACGTTGAATAATTCTTTTGGTAGCAAAGTGTTTGTAGGTGGTGCTGGATTCCTATTAAATGATGAAATGGATGATTTTTCTGCAAAAGCCGGAGCTCCCAACTTGTATGGCTTAATTGGATCCAAAGCAAATGAAATCCAACCCATGAAAAGAATGCTTTCAAGTATGACGCCAACCATCATTACCGAAAATGGCCAATTGAAAATGGTCGTTGGCACCCCAGGGGGTTCCACTATCATTACGAGTGTTTTTCAGGTGGTACTTAATGCATTGGAATTTGGAATGAATATGCAGCAGGCAGTGGAATATCCTCGCTTTCACCAACAATGGAAACCCGAACAAACCCGAATTGAACCTAATCGCATGTCAACCATTCAAATGGAACGCTTGAAGCGGAAGGGGTATGAATTTTCTAATTCGGCATCTATAGGTTTAGTAGAGGGAATATTAGTGCTTCCATCTGGTAAACTACAAGGCGGTGCCGATTCGCGTGGCGATGACACAGCCTTGGGTCATGATTAATTTATTGAAATAAAGTAGCTACAAAATAAGCCGCTGCCGCGGCCGCCGCACCTATTGAGGCTACTTTCAAGGATCCAATCCATGGATTCTGATCTGTTACTTTACTTTTGAAATATCCAAAAACCAACAAGGCAATTAATGTTATTTCAGCTGAATATAAGAGACCAGACTTTGGATCATCTACATAAAAATAGGGTACAAGTGGGACAAATCCCCCCACAATGTATGAAATGCCTATTGTAAGTGCTGAGTTTCTAGCTCTATTAGGATTAGGTTTTTCTAAGCCTAATTCAAAGCGCATCATAAAATCGACCCATTTGTCCTTATCTTTTGAAATAGCTTCCACGACAATTTCCTGAGCTTCTGGTGTCAAGCCATATCCTTCAAATACTTCTCTGATTTCTTCTTTTTCCCGCTCAGGAACACGTTCCACTTCTTCATACTCACGCTTTAATTCGGATTCATAATGTTCTTGCTCTGTCTGACCCGCTAGATATCCACCCAATCCCATCGCGATAGAACCTGCAACAATCTCAGCTATTCCTGCCGTGGTAACAATAGACGATGAGGCTACTGCACCTGAAAGTCCTGCAGCCAAGGCAAAAGGTACAGTTAAGCCATCTGACATACCAATAACAATATCAGTGATAAAATCAGAGCTCTTTAAATGCTTTTCGTGTAAATGGTGATCAGGTCCGTTCATGTCAATTGTTTATCTGATGCCATGCATCATTTTTTTAAGAGGTCCAGAAGCTAAGATATACAATAATACAGATGCAATTCCTGCCATGATGACAAAAAGCATAAAGAAATCATATAGGTTTTTTATTTCCATGCCTAAGAAACTTGGAAATTGACCTGATGCGATCGCATTTACCGGGGGCAATAAAGCTCCTAAAGTTCCTGCTAACGCATATCCGGCTGCATTTGCCAAAAACCAAACCCCCATTAATAAAGACGAAAATCGTTTAGGCGCAAGCTTAGCAACCAAAGATAAGCCTATGGGCGAAAGGCACAATTCACCCATGGTGTGAAATAAATACATAATGAATAACCAGGCCACACCAAGTTTCTGTGAACCTAAATCTTTAACTTGAATCGCAATAATAAGATACCCAAGGGCTAGTAGCATAAGGCCAATGGCCTGCTTGGCGGGAGAATTAGGTTCAATGCCTTTTTTCTGCATCCAAATCCAAAACCAGCTAAATGGAAAGGCCAACAAAATAATGAAAAAAGAATTGGCGTTTTGAACAGAACTAGGTGGCAGTTCAATTCCGAAGAAATTCAAATCGGTTTGTTGGTCTGCAATAAATGTCAAGGAAGATCCAGCCTGTTCGTAAGCCGACCAAAAGAAGATCACAAAAAATGAAATGATGTACATGACATAAATTCGCTGACGCTCAATGCTCGTCAAGGTTTTATCAGTCATAATTAAAAATGCTAAACTAATTCCAGCCGAATAAATGACTGGATACACCCAGTCTTTGATTGGATTTGCAATGTCTGATAGAAACAAAATATGAAATAAATACACTAATGATGTAAAAATTAAAAGAGTAATGCCAATCGATTTATTTGTAAAATCTGCCTTATCCGCCTCTTCTGCTGACTCCTGTGTTTTATTGAAATCTGGAGCTAAGCCAACAGCCTGACCATCTGGTTTTAATAAATATTTGTTTTTCAAAAAATAAAAAGTGATGGTTCCAATCATCATTGCACTGCCAGCAGCTAGAAAACCCCATTTAAATGCATCTAGATTTCTTACGCCATCCACCTTTACGTCTCCTAACCAGGGACAAATCATCATTCCCAATAATGCTCCTGTATTGATCCCCATGTAAAAAATTGTAAATGCAGCATCCAGGCGGCTATCACCCTTTGCATATAACTGACCTACCATGGAAGAAATGTTGGGTTTGAAAAATCCATTTCCAAGGATTAGAAATAATAAGCCTGACCACATGAATATATTAGCGGTTTCCACTCCCTCCATAAATGTACTCGCTGAGCCAAATAGTAATAGTTGGCCTATAGCCATCGTGATCCCACCCAAAATAATGCAATTTCGATTTCCTAAATATCGATCTGAAATATACCCACCTAACATTGTTGTTAAGTAGCTTAGCCCTAAAAAACCACCATAAATAATGGAAGCTTCGTTTTGTTTATAAGCTAAGGCATTGACTAAAAATAAAGAAAGTAAGGCACGCATTCCATAAAAATTGAAGCGTTCCCACATTTCAGTACTGTATAATACATAAAGGCCTTTGGGATGCGAAGAAGTATTTTGATTCATAGTATGCTGATCGATTTTGGTCACAATATAGGTAGATAATTTAGTTTTTATATTTTTTGAATTCCAAATTTAATTTTAAATATTGATTTTATTGGGCTGGAATTTAATCAAAGATGTGAAACCTTTTTTGTAATATTGTTGATTAGATTAGTCAAAAGAAAAATTTAGATTTTTATGGGTAAAATCATAGCAATAGCGAATCAAAAGGGTGGGGTAGGAAAAACAACTACTGCAATTAATTTAGCAGCTAGTCTGGCCGCCTTAGATTTAAAAACATTGCTAATTGACGCTGATCCACAGGCAAACTCAACCTCCGGTTTGGGTTTCAATCCGAAAGAAATTTCTCAAAGTATTTACGAATGCATGGTAGGAATTTCCTTGGTAAAAGATAGTATTCTAGCTACTGAGGTTCCCTTCCTTGATATAATTCCATCTCATATAGATTTAGTTGGTGCTGAAATTGAAATGATTAATCTGACAAATCGGGAAGGAAAAATGAAAGAGGCTCTGAAGGAAATTAAAGACGATTATGATTTTATCATCATGGATTGTTCTCCTTCTCTTGGATTAATTACGATCAATAGCTTAACAGCGGCTGATTCGGTGATTATTCCCGTTCAATGTGAATATTATGCATTAGAAGGCTTAGGCAAATTATTAAATACGATTAAGATTATACAAAGTCGTTTAAATACGGAATTGCTTATCGAGGGAATTTTGTTGACCATGTATGATTTGAGGTTGCGTTTATCGAATCAAGTGGTTAATGAGGTAAATTCTCATTTTAAAAATATGGTTTTCGAAACGATTATACCTAGAAATATTCGTTTGTCGGAGTCTCCGAGTTATGGGATTCCAGCCATTTTGCATGATGCAGAAAGTAAAGGAGCTATCAGTTATTTAAATCTCGCTAAAGAAATTGTGCGAAAAAATGGGCTTTTATTGGAGATATAATTTTTATTGTAATGAGTAAACATGAGTCAAATTTGAAGAAGAGAACTGGATTAGGTAGGGGTTTAGGGGCATTATTAGAAGATTCTGATAAGCTACAAGCGAAAGGTTTACATGCCTCTGATTATGCTGGAAGTCTTGATTCAGTTAATTTGATGGAGGAAATTGCGTTAGATTGCATAGAGACAAATCCATTTCAACCTCGTGAGCATTTTGAAGTAGAGGCATTAAATGATTTAGCTGAGTCCATTAGAGTTCAAGGAATTATTCAGCCGATCACAGTAAGAAAAATTGCCCCACGTAAATTCCAATTAATTTCAGGAGAAAGAAGGTTTCAAGCCTCTAAATTAGCCGGTTTGACTCGAATTCCAGCTTATGTTCGGATGGCGGATGACCAACAAATGATTGAGTTGGCCTTAATTGAAAATATTCAACGAGAAAATTTAAATGCCATTGAGATTGCTCTTTCCTATAAAAGATTGATGGAAGAGTGTCATTTAAAGCAGGAGGATTTGGGTGCTCGAGTAGGTAAAAATAGATCTACGGTAACTAATTATATTCGTTTACTTAAATTACCGGCACATATTCAAATTGCCATTCGTGATAATAAAATATCGATGGGGCACGCAAGGTCATTAATCTCATTAGAAAATTCAGAGATTCAAAATGCCCTATTTTTAAAAACGATTTCAGAAGAATGGTCGGTGAGGAAATTGGAGGACGCTGTTAGGCAATCTTCTCATACGGAAGTCAACCCAGTCGATAGGTCAGAGGTTAAAGTGGACCAAATACGTTCTTGGCAAGCTAATTTATCTACCTTATTTAAATTACCTGTCAGTTTAAAAATGAATGACGAAGGCAAGGGTGAATTGAAGGTGTCATTTAAGTCTAAAGAAGAACTTGAAAAGTTGATTTCTTTTGTTCAAAAATAGCCTAATGAGGTTTAAATTATATTTTCTTGCATTTATCATAAGCATATTTTTTTCGCTAAATATGCAAGGAAACGTAGTGGATACCTTACGCATTAAATCAGATTCTATCTCGGACCAACTAACAAAAAAAAGTAAAATAATTCCTAGGGTGAGTACATTACACTCATTAATGATCCCTGGATGGGGGCAAATCAATAATCGGCAGTATTGGAAATTACCATTAGTTGCCGGTGCATTTGTCACATTAGGTTTAATTGCCAATTACAATCACCAGCGGTACATGAAGTATAGGGATTATTATTACATTGTTTCACCTCACACCGAAGATCCATCTTATGTTCCGCCTTCTACGGTCGCGGTTCCTTATGAAGATGGGGTGATAAGAGATTTGGATGTAAATCAATTGAAGCGATTGAATGATGGATTTAGAAGAAATAGGGATTATACTTTTATAGGGATTGCTGTGGCGTGGGCATTTAATGTGGTTGATGCCAATGTAAGTGCTCATTTAAAGACTTTTGATGTATCTGATGATATAAGTTTAAAGATTAAACCTAATTTTGAATTTGATCCTATTTCAAAAGGAATGTTTTCTAGTGTATCTTTGACTTTTAATTTTAAAAATCGATTGCGATGAGGATAGTTTTAATTGGTTACGGAAAAATGGGGAAGGAGATTGAGCGCATAGCGATGGACCGTGGGCATCAAATAGTTTCCAAAATAGATATTGAAAACCCGGACGATTTAATTTCTTTAACGAATAAAGAAGTAGATGTCGCTATTGAGTTTTCAAATCCCATTTCTGCATTTTCCAATATCATGAAATGTATTGAGAAACAAATTCCTATCGTTTGTGGAACCACAGGTTGGTTAGAGAAAAAAGCTGAAGTGGAAAAAGCCACTCAATCATTTGATTCAACTTTTTTTTACGCGTCTAATTATTCAATAGGAGTTAATTTGTTTTTCAAATTGAATAAGCAATTGGCAAAATTAATGCAACCGCATGCTGGATATGATATTTATACGAATGAAATCCATCATATAGAGAAAAAAGACTCGCCAAGTGGGACGGCCATCACGATTGCCGAAGGAATCATGAGTCAATATTCAAATAAGAAAAAATGGGTTAATAATGAAATTCCTGGAGCTGATGAAATTGCTATTTGGTCTCAGAGAGAATCCACTAAACCAGGAACGCATACCGTAAAATACATTTCTAAAGTAGATCAAATTGAAGTTACCCATGAGGCATTTAGTCGTGAGGGTTTTGCATTGGGTGCTGTGATTGCTGCTGAATGGATTTTAGGCAAAAAAGGTGTTTTAGGAATGGACGATATGTTAAATTAATGAGGATGTTGAAATTGGATCAATTGAAATCGGATTTAAAGGAAAATGGAGTCATTGTAATTCCAGGATTTTTCGAGCGCAAATTAATTGAGGATATTCAATTAGCAGCTAAGAATATTTTCCAAATTCAATTTGATCATTTAGGTATAAAGGGAGATTTTTTATCTCAAATGACTCAGTTGTTTCAAAATCATTTAGACACTTTTATTAGTTGCGGCAAGTTGATTCAAACAGGATTAGTTGAATTATATCAATTATCCGTGAATCCGGATTTGATTGAATTAGTGAAAAATTTGGGTTTATCGAAGCCTTTGATGTGTACTCGTCCCATGTTATTTTTCAATCATCCTAACCTTGCCATGTCGGAGCATTTCTATAAAACTCCCTTGCATCAAGATTGGGTTTCTATGTTGGCTTCACAGGATTCGATTGTTGTTTGGTTTCCTTTAATTGATTTGGAAATTGGACATGGCCCTGTCATATTTTACCCGGGTTCTCATAAATTGGGACCACTGACGGATAAATTAGAAAATGGTTTTGCTGAGGTGCCCTTTGACCGAAGTGCATATCCTAAATTACAACCTGAAGTGAATATGGGGGATATTGTCATTTTTTCAACCTTGCTAGTTCACGAATCGGGTGTTATCACCAATAATCAAATAAGGTGGTCTTCTCATTTACGGTATACCAATATGGAAGATGTTGATTTTGTAGAAAGAGGTTTTCCTTCGCCCTACATAAATAAACCATCACAAGAGTTAATAGATAAGTATTTACACAAAAAATAATTTTATGAATTCCAAAGACGCAAAAAAACCTACGCAAAAATCAGCCTTTAGAGAGTGGTTGGATTCTGTTTTATTTGCTGTAGTCGCGGCTACCCTGATTCGCTTTTTTCTTTTTGAAGCATATACGATTCCTACTCCATCCATGGAAAGTTCGTTGATGGTCGGTGATTTTTTGTTTGTAAGTAAAATGCATTACGGGGTTCGGACGCCAAAAACTCCTTTGCAATTACCTTTAACGCATCAAAAAATATGGTTCACAAATATACCGTCTTATTTACGGTGGTTGAATTTGCCAACTTTCCGTTTGCCTGGCTTCACTGAAGTTAAAAAAGGGGATGCTGTTGTTTTTAATGCACCTAATTGGGAAGACGATGGAGATGCTCCATTAGACCTTCGTACTTTTTATGTAAAAAGGTGCGTAGGGGCTCCGGGTGATGTGATTGAAGTTCGGAACCAACAGGTATTGATCAACAATAAGGCGTTAGAAAATCCGGAAAGAATGCAACATCCCGTATTTATGAAGACTAAGGAAACGTTAGAAGATGGTTTTTTTGACCAATTTGGTATTCGTAATTCTCCTGATGCGAGCTTTGATTCAGCAGATTGGTTGCCGCTTGCTGACTCATTAAACCAATTAGTTGGATATAAATTGAATACATCTTTAAGTAAGATCTCAGAAATTTCTAAATCTTCATTTTCTAAGACTTTTGATTATGATTCATTTAAAGATGTCAAGGGACAGGCATTTGAAGCCATTTTTCCTCATGATACTACGCAGTTCAAATGGAATAGAGATTGGTTTGGACCTTTGCAAATTCCTGCAAAAGGTTGGACTGTCACTTTAGATACCAAAAATGTCAAATTATACCAAGAAGCTATTCAGAAGTACGAAGGAAACGAAGGCATTACAATCGACGGAGATAAAATTTTACAAAATGGAAAGGTATTGAATAAATATACTTTTAAACAAGATTACTATTTTATGATGGGGGATAATCGCCACAATTCAGCAGATTCTCGGTTTTGGGGTTTTGTTCCTGCCGATCATATCGTAGGAAAAGCTGTATTTGTTTGGATGTCATTAGATCCTAACAAAGGTCTTTTCTCAGGTAAAATTCGCTGGAATCGCATCTTCCGTTTTGTCAATTAGATAACTCTTAATACAAATCCTTTTAAGTAATTACTTTCTGGGTGAAATAAGTTGATCGGATGGTCTGGAGCCTGAGTCATTTGATGAATGACTTGGATTTCTCTTCCGGTTTCTATCCCTGCGGCGACTAACATATTATAAAATAAGTCTCTAGTAATTACTTGAGAGCATGAATATGTGAAAATGAGACCGTTCTTCTTAATTTTTTTAAGAGCCAAATAATTGATTTTTTGATATCCTTGAAGCGCCTTATGTTTACTGCTAATCGATTTAGCAAAGGCTGGTGGATCCAAAATAATGATATCAAATTCTTCTTCACAATTCTTTAAATAGGGTAGGGTTTCGCCTACAATGGATTCATGTTTTTTAGTTGAGAATTCATTTAAGGCTAAATTGGCATTAACTAAATCAATCGCTTTAGCTGAGGTGTCCAATGAAACTACTCTTTTAGCACCTTCTTTTAGCGCATACATAGAAAACCCACCTGAATAGCAAAATGTATTTAATATAGTCTTGCCTTTTGAATACAGTGATAGTAATTGCCTATTATCACGCTGGTCAATGAAGAAACCTGTTTTTTGCCCAGTAATCCAATTGACTGAAAATTTTATTCCATTTTCTGTAATTTCATAAGGTGTATCCGCTTTTCCTTCTAAATAATCATTGTTGCAGTTTTGCGCATACTCAGGTGGCAATGTTTCTTTGCTCTTATCATAAATAGCTTTAATCTTTTTTCCAAATACATGCTTCAACGCTTTGACCACTTCTAGACGATCTAAATGCATTCCAATGGTATGCGCCTGAAATACAAAAACTCCGTTGTAATGGTCGATCACTAATCCGGGACATCCGTCACCTTCACCATGGATTAGTCGGTATGCATTTGTTTCTCCTAATGGAAGCTTTTGCCTTAAATCAGAAGCATTTTGAATTTTTTGTATCCAGAATTCTTCTTTTGAAGTGATCTCTTGGAAAGAAACAATTTTGACAGAAATACTTCCATGATGAAAATGACCTGTTCCTAAGAACTCATCTCTTGAACTGATTACCTTGACCCAATCTCCATCTTTTAAATGATCACTTTGTTTTAAAATAGCTCCTGAGAAAATCCAAGGATGAAATCTTCTTACTGGTAAATCTTTTCCTGGTTTTAGCTGTACAAATTTTGTGTCTTCCATCCTGTAAAATTGCAAAATTTTATTTAAAAAAGGGTTGGCCCGCTTCAATCCAAGCAGAATACCAAATGTCGCCTACATGTTTATAAGCACTTTGAAACCGATCTTCTATTTGATGGTCAAGTACTTGGTGATATTTTTTGCTGTATTCTACGCTATAATTCTTTTGTAGTACGTTGCCTTTTTTTTCAAACGTATATTTCTTTGATTGCTTAAATGTGGCATTTAATTTGGCTTCTTTGTCGATTAAAATCTTCACTTGAGTATGTGATTCCATTACCCAATCCCAGGCCGATTTAGTTACATTTGAGACAAATGTGGCTGGGCCAACCCACTCTTCTAGTGCCTCATTTAATAGTTCTGGAATACGAGATTCCCAAAAGGCATGCAATCCTGTTTGTCCCGTTTTTTGCCCATCATAATTAGACGTCGTATGTAATGGGACATGTAAATCTCCGATGTAGTGACCCATTTCAGCGGATAGTTTGATGATCTTGATGGTATCTCGACGAGCAAACGCATATTTTAATTGTTGGTATAAAATGGGAATATGCCAAGGAACGATTCCGTGTTTTACTAAACTATCTTGATGCATATTTTTTGTTATAACATCCCAACTTGTATACCTAATATCATCAATTTTATATCGATCTAAATCTATGTAATGCCTTGATGCCTCATTGTCCATGATGTATCTTCGTTGGTCTGGCAAAACCGATAAATCTTCTATTTCTTTTTGATGCCTTTTGTAAAATGGTATCATTTCGATGGGTAAGGTAAATATCGCCATCGAGTTTATTTTTTTATGCGCAAAAAATCCCCAAGGTTTAATTAATTCGCTTGAATATCCTCTTGAATGTAGTGTTACGATTAAAATAATAAGTATTTGATAGCTTTTTTTGTTTAGGATGTTGTGTTTTAAAATCATTTTGTTTAATTTTGCATTTCAATTTTATTAGAAGAAGAAGATTATTTAAAACAATGGCAAATCATAAATCAGCATTAAAGCGTATTAGAGCAAATGAATCAAAGCGTTTGCGTAACCGTTATCAACACAAGTCCACTCGTACGATGATTAAAAATCTGCGTTTGGCTACGGATAAAACTATAGTTGTTGATTTGTACAAAAAGGTTTCTTCTGCTTTAGATAAATTAGCTAAGAAAAACATTATTCATAAGAATAAAGCAGCAAATCAAAAATCTAAATTAGCTAAGTTGGCGAATAAATTAGCCGCATAGTTTTAGATTATCAGCATATTGATAAACCCCGCAATCGCGGGGTTTTCTTGTTTATAAGGATTACCTTCATGAAAAATGTTCAGATGAATTATTTACTTAATGGAGGTAAAATCAAAGAAATTCGATTGGAGGAGAGGCCACGTGAGTTGATGGCGATTAAAGGGAAGGATACCTTGCGGATAGAAGAAATACTTTCCTTATTGATCGGCTCAGGGATTCCTAATAAATCAGCGTTAGATCTTTCAAAAGATATATTGAACTCCATTCAAGGGGATTTGAATAAGTTAGGTCGTTTTAATCAATTTGACTTCATGAAATTCAAAGGGATTGGAAAGGCTAAATCAGCCGTTTTAGTGGCTGCATTAGAGCTAGGTCGACGCCGAATGGTTTTTGAAACGACACATCGGATTGACACTATATTAGCTTCAAAAGACGCTTATAACTTATTAAGGCCTCACTTAAGTGATTTAGCCCATGAAGAATTTTGGATTATTCATTTAAATCGAGCTTCTCGATTAATTAAATTAGAAAAATTCAGCGTGGGTGGTGTCGCCGGTACTTCAGTCGATTTGAAACTATTGTTTAAATCTGCTTTAGAGCAAACATCCTCAGCCATCATTTTAGCTCATAACCACCCTTCTGGTCAATTACAACCTAGTCAAGCCGACAAACATTTAACTAAAAAAATTATTGAAGCTGCAGGATTATTTGAAATACAAATTTCTGATCACTTGATTATGGCTTCAGATACCTATTTCAGTTTTGCCGATGAAGGAATACTTTAATTTTTATTTACCTCTTTCCTTGTAAATATTTTGAAGTTTAACTCCTACTACGATAGCTACTGCAAATAAAATGATAAAAAAGGCGGCTCCTGAATATCCCATGTGTTGTTAAATTTTAATCAAAATTATGAAATTAATTATAGTAATCCTTTTGTGCTAGGCAAAGAATTTAAATTATTTATATCTCTTTTAACGGCTAATTGGATCGATTTGGCAAATGCCTTAAAAATCGATTCAATTTTATGATGCTCATTTTCTCCTTCAGCCTTAATATTTAAATTGCATTTGGCAGCATCTGAAAAAGATTTAAAGAAGTGACTGAACATTTCTGTTGGCATCTCACCGATCTTCTCTCTTTTAAATTCAGCTTCCCAAACGAGCCAGTTCCGACCAGAGAAATCTAAAGCCACTTGAGCTAAACAATCATCCATGGGCAATAAAAATCCGTATCGAGCGATGCCTTTCTTTTGACCTAGGGCCAACAAAAATGCTTCACCTAGAGCAATCCCAGTATCTTCAATGGTATGATGTTCGTCTATATGTAAATCCCCCTGAACTTGTATAGTGAGATCAAGATTACCATGTTTTGCGATTTGATCTAACATGTGATCAAAAAAGGCTAAACCAGTTTGATTATTAGCATTACCCTTTCCATCTAGGTTTAATTGGATGGATATTTTAGTTTCATTCGTATTTCTAGTATGAATGATTATACGTTCGGGTAATTTAAAATAGGAATATATATCATTCCAATCAGTGGTTTGCAGCGCTGTGATTGGTTTTAATTCAGTAGGTATCTCTAAATCACTAATAAATAATGCTTTTGTACCTAAGTTTTTAGCTAATTGAATGTCCGTGATTCGGTCACCTATGACATATGAATTATTTAAATCATAATCGGCCGTCAGATACTCTCCTAATAAACCTAGACCCGGTTTTCTAGTAGGAAGATTATCTTTTGCAAAAGATTTATCAATTAAAATATTTGAAAATACAATTCCTTCAGAAGCTAAGATTTCTAGCATTTTATTTTGGGCTGGCCAAAACGTATCTTCAGGAAATGAGGCAGTACCAAGTCCATCTTGGTTAGTGACCATGACTAATTCAAAGTCCAATTCTTCGTGTATCTTCTTTAAATTAGATATGACATGAGGCAAAAATGACAATTTTTCTAAACTGTCAACTTGCTGGTCTGGTTGAGGCTCAATTATTAAAGTGCCATCCCGGTCTATGAATAATACTTTCTTCATGTTACAAAGGTAATGAATGTAAAGTTTACAGAGAATAAAAGAAAAAAATATGCAAAAAATAATTCTTATATGTGCTCGAGTACTTGTAATTTTGTATTTGAGCTAAAAACTATGGGGGAATTATTTGGTGTTATTCAACAAGATTTGCGCGGAAATGTGATTCGCAGAATCTCATTATTTACTGGTGAGTCAGAACCCAAAGTAGAAGAGTTGATTCCAGTTTGGGAAGCCATAATTCTAGGAGGATTATTAAAATTAATTCGTAATCGAATTAGATTCAACGCACTTTATAATTTTATTTTACAAAAGCCTATCCCACGCGTCGCAATAGAGGAATTGCTGGCTGGAAATGCAACGAAATTACAATTAGAAGAAATTAGTCAATATGGGGAAGGCTTAATTGGAATCCTTATTCCGGATAAAAAGAGTGCGATTGCGATGTTGATTTCAAGGGAACTAGGATGTAAAAGTTCGTCTTTTTTAAAAGGTTTGAGCGTAGTTTTTGGTTTATATGGTTTTAAATTAAAAGAAGAAGACTACGATTCATTGAAAGATTGGAAATCATTTGCTGAGTTTTTTATTATTAAAAAGGGTGATTTTAGCATTTTGTGTCCGTCCAATTTACGTTTTGCGATTTCCGATATTTTATTGCTTTCGGACGTATTAAAACTAGATCCTGAGGCTTTAGTATATTTAACCGAAGATCCGGAAAGAGATGAGGCTAAAACAAAGCGTACTATTTTTGACAAAAAAAATCTTTTATATATTGTTATTACCCTCATTTTGGGTGGATTTACGCTTTGGTATACAGTATTAAGGCCAAAGGTAGATCCAGAAATTACCTCAGATTTAGAAGAGGTTATTCCGATAGACAGTTTGAATAAATTAAATGATAGTTTGACAAAAGCGGTCTTAGATTCAAATCGAATTAAGAATGATTCGCTTTTTACGTTAAATTGGCCCGATGGAACTCAATATGTGGTGCCTAAGAAATCAATCTTGGTTGATTTGCACTCATATTTAATGGATTCTACGCAAACTTCTCCCTTAGAATTAATTTCCCAAGAACTTATTTTTGATGAGAATACGGATTTATTATTGAAGCCTACTGATTATTTATTTAAGCAGCTTTCGATTCAAATGAATAAATCTAAAAATGTGGATGTTCAGATTTCTGCCATATCGGATAAAGATGACAAATCTTCTTTTAAACGTGGTTTTGCGATAAAAAATCGATTAGTTGGCGAAGGGCTTTCATTCAAAAAAATAAGCGTTCAAGCTAGTGTAGAAAGTACAAATAGTCAGGCTAATTCTCAAGTCAAATTTATATTTACCAAGCGTAATTTATTGAAATAATACAATATATTAGGTTTGTATAGATAAATAAGATACTTTTGTAATAAATAAGTACAAATACATCCGCACAAACTCTTTTTACATTTAATGTAAATCCCTTTCCTTTAATTTAGGGCTATTGGCAAGAGTTAAATTACGGATGTGTTCGGGCATCGTAATTAAAATATATCTAAATGAGTGAAAAAATTCGCTTTGATTCGCTTCCTTTATCGGAAGGAATCCAAGCCGCAGTTAAAGAAATGGGCTTTGAGTTTGCTTCTCCCATTCAATCAGAAGCAATTCCATATGTAATGGAGGGTAGAGATGTTATCGGTCAGGCGCAAACAGGCACTGGAAAAACCGCTGCATTCGGAATACCTATGATTGAGCATATTGTTCCATTTGAGAAATTTGTTCAAGCGATCATTTTATGTCCTACCCGTGAATTAGCGGTTCAGGTTTCAGAAGAAATGAGAAAGTTGTCAAAATTCACAAAAGGTGTTTGGGTTACCACTGTTTATGGGGGTGATTCGATAGATCGACAAATCAAATCCTTGAAAGCTGGTGCAAACATTGTCGTAGGTACTCCTGGACGTGTGATTGATTTAATTGAGCGCCGTGCGTTAAAATTGAATCAGACCTCTATGGTTGTTTTGGATGAGGCGGATGAAATGCTAGACATGGGTTTCCGTGAGGACATTGAAAGTATTTTAGAAGAAATACCGAATGAGCGTCAAACAGTTTTATTTTCAGCTACGATGTCTAAGCCTATTTTGGCTTTGACAAATCGTTTTTTAACGGATCCTAAATTAGTTAAGGTAGTTAAAAATGAGATTACGAACGTTAATATTGAGCAATTATATTTTGATGTTAAAGGAAGAGCTAAAATGGAGGTTACTACCCGTTTGATCGATTTTTATGCATTAAAATTAGTTTTGATATTCTGTAATCAGAAAAAGCGTGTAGACGAGGTAGTTGAAGAGTTAGCTTTGAGAGGTTATGCAGCTGAAGGCTTGCATGGCGATTTAAGGCAAAGTCAGCGTACTCAAGTGATGAATCGTTTCCGTTCAGGAAATGTTAGTTTTTTAGTTGCGACTGATGTTGCAGCTCGTGGCTTGGATGTGGAAAATGTGGATGCCGTAATTAATTATGACATTCCATTGGACGAAGAATATTACGTACACCGTATCGGTAGAACGGGTCGTGCGGGTAAATTTGGTAAAGCTTTTACCTTGGTAGTGGGTTCTGAACGTAATCGTTTACGTGAAATTATGAACTATACCAAAGTGAAAATAGATAAGGGAGTTATTCCAACTTTCTCTGATGTGGTGGGGATTAAAAAAGGCATGTTTATTGAACGTGTCGCTAGCACGATTGGAGAAGGCGATTTAGATTTATTTGCTGATGCATTACCTAACTTGCAACATGCTGGATTTACAGTAGATCAGATTGTAAGTGCTCTAGTTAAATTGAGCATGGGTGTTCAGAAAAATGAGTTTGGTGATGAAAATTTAGAGGGAGAGCTTGAACGTCAATCACGCAAATATGGCCGTGATGAGCGCGGGGGTGGAGGAGGATTTAGGGATCGCAATGATCGTGGAGGAGACCGTGATGGCCGCAGAGGTGCTGGTCGCTTTGATCGCGATTCTCGCGGTGGTGGAGATCGTGGAGGACGTTTTGAAAGAGGAAATGATCGTGATCGTTCATCAGCTCCGAGAGGTCCTCGCATGGATCGTGAAGGAAAACCTTATCGTTCAGATGAAAATATGGTCCGCATGTTTGTTAACATTGGATTTGACGAAAAAATATCACCTTCTAATATTGTAGGCGCCTTTGCGGGTGAGTCTGGAATTCCAGGAAATGTATTAGGTCAAATACAAATTGAGAATAAGCATACCTATGTAGATGTTCCGAAAGAGTATGCCAATGTTGTTTTAGAAAAAATGGCAGGTGCTCAAATTAAGGGTAAAAGGGTTTTAGTAGAGATTGCTAAACCTGCATAAGCTCCGAATTTTTAATTTTAAAGGGTGGCGGAATCGTCACCCTTTTTTTTATACCAAAAACTTAGTATAAATTTGAAGATTAAAGCTTTATGTACTAGTTTATAAGATGAGCAAAGGAAATATGTATTGGTTATTAACTTTATCGCTGATTATCAGTGGTATTTTAGTTTCGACTTATATTTCATCTTCTTCAAATGCACAAATATCCTATGCGCAGGATGTTAAACCCATCTTGAACAAGCATTGTATCGCTTGTCATGGAGGAGTAAAAAAGCAAGGTAAGTTTAGTTTGTTATTTCAAGAGGAAGCCTATGCTGCTACAGCTTCAGGCAAACCTAGTATTGTTCCTTTTCATCCTGAAAAGAGCGATTTTATCAGCCGCTTGCATGCCAAAGATCCAGAAGAGAAAATGCCCTATAAAAAGGATCCATTGACTTCTAAAGAAATCAATATATTGACTCAATGGGTGAAAGAAGGTGCTAAATGGGAGGATCATTGGGCTTATTTACCTGTCAAAAAACCATCCATCCCGTCCAGCGAAGGATTGCTTTCAAAATTAATGTTTTGGACTAAGCGTTTTGTTAAAAACCCGGTCGATGATTTTGTCTTGGAAGAGTTAAATAATCAGGGTTTAACTCATTCTAAACAGGCTGAAAAGGAGATTCTGGTACGCCGATTATCTCTTGACTTAACAGGTTTGCCACCCACGGAATCTATGGTTACTGAATTTATCTCAATTAATTCAGATGAAGATTATGCAAAATTTGTTGATAAATTAATGAATTTGCCATCTTTTGGTGAGAAATGGGCCTCCGTATGGTTAGACCTTGCTCGCTATTCAGATAGTCGGGGATATCAAAAAGATAACGGTAGAACCATCTGGCCATATCGAGATTGGGTTATTTCTTCTTTTAATAAAAATATTTCTTTCCGTGAATTTGTCAAAAAACAATTAGCCGGAGATTTGCTAGAAAATCCCCAAGACGACGATTACATTGCCACAGGATTTCATCGCAATACGATGAATAATGATGAAACGGGAACTGTGGATGAAGAATTTAGAGTAGCAGCTGTCATAGACCGTGTTAATACGACTTGGGATGCGTTGCATGGTACTTCATTTTCTTGCGTTCAATGCCATAGTCATCCATATGACCCTATCAGACATGATGAATATTATAAATTCATGGCTTTTCTAAATAATACTAGAGACGAGGATACAGGAGACGAAGCTCCCAACATACGCCAATTTAAAGAAACTGATATTCAGAAATTAACGGAATTTCAAGCTAAAATTTCCGCTTTACCCAAGGAACAAAAAACATATTTAAATCGATTTGTAAAATTTTTAGAACCCCGGTTTCATGCTCATTATGCTGATAATTTTACCGAGGGAGCCTTATTGGGTGGTACACAAATAGGCTTAAGACATACGGGGAGTTGTCGGCTCCCCAATTTAAAAACAGACGGTGTTAAACAATTACTTCTGCAATATTCTTCCAAAAATCCTGGCGGAGTATTACAAATTAGGTCTGGTAGCATTAATGGAAAAATTGTTTTGAAAGTTAAATTGGACACCACCTCCAAAGGTAAATTGTTGACTTTGAATTGGCCTGTGTCTAATGGAAGGCAAGACTATTACCTAGAAGCCTTCAATGGGAAATTGGCAGGAAAGGCAGATGATGTATTTAAAATAGTTTGGTTTGCATTGCTTCCAGAGCTGAATTTAGATAAAAACAATTTTGGTGAATTTTTATCCTTGATTAATACTAAAACAGATAATTTCCCTATTTATTTAGAAATGCCAAAGGATTATAGTCGGAATACATTTGTATTTAAACGCGGCAATTGGCTTGTTCATGGAGATTCTGTACAACCCGATGTGCCTGCATTTATGAATAGATTTAAACCAGAATGGCCTCGGAATCGGCTTGGATTGGCTAATTGGGTAGTGGATCCTGCGAATCCTTTATTTGCGCGGAATGTGGCTAATCGTTTTTGGGAGCAATTGTTTGGAATGGGTATTGTAGAAACGTTAGAAGATTTTGGTTCGCAAGGAGCTAAGCCTTCTCATCAGAAATTATTGGATTATTTGGCTTATCAGTTTATTTTCAAATACGATATGAAGCCAAAAGCTTTGATTAAAGAAATTGTTTGTTCTTCCACTTACCAACAAGACTCAAAAGCAAGTAAATCTATCATTGCCATAGATCCCTACAATAAATATTTATCTCGTGGACCTCGTTTTAGATTATCTGCAGAACAAGTAAGGGATCAAGCTTTGTCAGTTGCTGGTTTATTAAATCCAAAAATGTTTGGCAAACCTGTTATGCCATTCCAACCTGAGGGCGTATGGCAAGCGGTAAACAGTAGCTTAAAATGGAAACAAAGTGAGGGTAATGAGCAGTATAGACGAGCCATTTATATATTTACCAGGCGCACGGGTCCTTATCCTTCTCAGTTTACCTTTGACTCTCCGTCACGGGAAGTTTGTTTAGTTCGAAGAGTCCGAACAAATACCCCATTACAAGCGCTTGTACTTCTTAATGACCCTGTTTTTGTGGAAGCGGCACATAAAATTGCCATAGATATGTCTAAGATGAAAACGGATAAACCAGAAGAGCGAATTGCTGCGATGTATAAGAAAATGTTTATTCATCCGATTAGGTCTAAAGATTTATCTACTTTGGTTAATTTGCTTAACAAGGGTCAGTCGATGAAAACTTCTAATAAAATTCAAGGCTATGAATGGGCGGCAAGTGCCATGTTGAATTTGGATGAATTTGTGACTAAAATGTAAATAATGAGTCAGGAGCTAGAAAATCGAGCATTGAGTTATTTAACGCGTAGACATTTTCTACGTCAATGTTCTACGGGTATGGGTATGATGGCTTTGGGTTCTATGTTAGGATCTTGCGAGAATACGCCTTTAGGCCAAGAAGAATCTTTGGCAAAATTGGCTCATATTCTGCCTAAGGCTAAGCGAGTGATTTATATTCATAAAGCAGGTTCTCCATCCCAATTAGAACTTTTTGATTATAAGCCTGAATTAGTCAAATGGCATGGAAAAGACTGTCCGGAGGAACTGCTAAAAGGGAAAACCTTTGCCTTTATTCGTGGTGTTCCTAAAATGTTGGGACCTCAAGGTAAATTCAATCAATTTGGTCAATCGGGAGCCTGGGTATCGGATTATTTACCGTATTTCCAAAATGTAGTTGATGAAGTTTGCTTTTTAAAAGCCATGCATACGGATCAATTTAATCATGCACCTGCGCAGTTGTTTATGCAAACAGGAAGTGCGCGTTTAGGAAGGCCAGGAATGGGTGCTTGGGCCGTTTATGGCTTAGGGTCTGAAAATGCTAATTTGCCTGGTTTCATCGTACTGACCTCAGGAAATAAATACCCAGAAGGAGGGAAGAGTATTTGGGGAAGTGGTTTTCTGCCTTCCATTTATCAAGGAGTCCATTGTAGGTCCACCGGTGAGCCGGTTTTGTATGTTGAAAACCCGAGTCAAGTTTCGCGCGAAAATAGACGTAGCACTATTGACGCCATCAATGAAATAAATCAAAGAGAATACGAAGAATATCAGGATCCTGAAATATTAACCCGAATTTCTCAATATGAGATGGCATTTAAAATGCAAGCTTCTGTACCTGAGGTAATGGATATTCGTGATGAGCCAGAATATATTCATAATTTATATGGGACGACCATCGGAACACCTTCTTTTGCCAACAATTGCCTTTTAGCTCGAAAATTAGCTGAAAATGGAGTTCGATTTATTCAATTGTACGATTGGGGTTGGGATACGCACGGCTCTAGTGCATCAGAAGCATTGGAAATAGGTTTACGGACTAAGTGTAAAGAAACAGACCAAGGAATGAGTGCTTTGTTATTTGATTTAAAGCAAAGGGGATTATTGGATGAAACGTTGGTGGTTTGGAGTGGAGAATTTGGTCGTACTCCTATGCAAGAAAATCGAGATAATAAACCTGCTCCTTTTTTAGGCCGCGACCATCATCCTGATGCGTTTACGATTTGGATGGCGGGCGCTGGGGTGAAAAAAGGCTTTACTTATGGGGCAACCGATGAAATCGGCTACTCAGGTGTAGAAGGTAAGGCACATATTCATGACCTTCAAGCAACTATTTTGCATATCTTAGGTCTAGATCATGAAAAATTAACCTATCCTTTTCAAGGTCGATCTTTTAGATTAACTGATGTGGCGGGTAAAGTAATTACGCCTATTTTGGCCTAAGATTTTTTAAATACAAAATGTTGCTTAGGGGCTATAGGATTGAAAAACAATAGGCCTATTTGATATAATTCAATAGAAAATACAATTTTCTCATTTTCGATTAATTGGCGCCAACGAGCTAAATGGATTGGCTTTCGAATATTTTCAATGAGTAAAACATCCTCAAAATTCATATTGAGATTTTCAGTGTCAAATTGATTTATGTCTATTATTTGCACGTTGAACTTAATATTTTCTACGGATTTACCTTTGTAACTGGATAATTTACTTGCTAACAAAGCGCTTAATTCCCCGCTTTGGTATAAGCATGGATTGATGACTTGGGTGTATAATTCGTAGACAAATGGGGAATGTAATCCATGCGCATTTCTTGCTCTTAAGTTAAATAAGAATTGATTCATTTAATTTAACGCGAAGTTAGGGATTAGTTCAAAAGGTGGAATTTGTACCTTGAAGGTAGAATTGTCTGCTAAATTCAAAAATATGTAATACCCTTCCATTTTACCAATGGCCGATATCAAAGGACAACCGGAAGTATAGGTAAAGCTGTCCCCAGGTTCAATAATGGGTTGTTGGCCTACGACTCCCAAACCATTGACCACCTCATTAATTCCTGATCCATCTTTTATTTCCCAGTAGCGACTAACTAGTTGGCCTGTTTGATCCGATAAGTTTTGGATCGTAATTTCATACGTAAAAAAGTATTTATAAGGTAATTGCAATTCATAATCTGCCATGTATGTGGTTTCTACAGAGATTATATATTTATTTGTGTTTGATTCTTTCATACGATATTATTGATGAGCAATTTAAGACTAAATTTAGATGAATGGTTAGTGGAGGACTGGAAAAATATTGTTTTAGAAGCAGGATGGGGTACACATCTTAACGAACTCGGCATTTTATTAAAAGAAGAATACCCTAAAAAGAACATATATCCGTCTTTTGAAAACATTTTCAATGCGTACAATGCTTGCTCATTTCAAGATACTCGGGTGGTTATTTTAGGGCAAGATCCTTATCATCAAATAAATCAGGCGAATGGCCTTTGTTTCTCAGTTCCATCGGGTGTTTCATTTCCGCCTTCTCTCAAAAATATAAATAAGGAATTGCAGGCTGATTTAGGTGTTTCATTAGTTTCAGGGGATTTGATGCATTGGGCTAGCCAAGGAGTTTTATTGATTAATTCAATTTTAACCGTGGAGGATTCATTACCCGGGAGTCATGCCAATATCGGTTGGCTTTCATTCACAAAGCTTATTCTAAGTGAATTAAGCCAACGAAAAAGTGGTCTTGTCTTTATGCTTTGGGGTAATTATGCGCAAAAATTAGGGAAAGATCTAGATCCAACTATACATCACATCATTAAAACTTCACATCCATCACCCCTCTCGGCCAATAGGGGAGGTTGGTTTGGAACGAGACCTTTTTCTCAAGCAAATTCGTATTTAGATGTCCCAATTCAGTGGGCTTAAATTCTTTTTAGTTGGCTTGGAAAATAAACGAATTGATTCGGGAATTTTTGCTGGAAATAGGTAGAAATTAAGTTTTCAATTTCATCTCCATGATGTATTTCAAAATTGGGAATTAAACATTGAATCGAATACCCTTTTGAATCAGGTTCTTGATGCGACAAAATTTCAAATGTATGTGCTTGGTCGATATACGTCAAATTGATTAATTGCGGAAGAATGACATGTTGAATGTCACTTAAGGCTTTTGAATCTATTGCGTGCTCTATAAAGATTGAAATATTGTATTGAATCATGATTTAAACGTTTTTTGTGCTAAAGAATCGTACATAATTTCAGCAGTATGAAGTCCGGTTTTTTCGATTCCATCTTTTAATTGATGCCGGCATGATGTTCCATTGGATGCAATGATGACAGAGCCCTTTGCTGCTAAAACCCTTGGAAATAAAACTAAATTGGCTATTTGTTGTGATAATTTATAATGCTTTCGCTCATAGCCAAAAGATCCAGCCATGCCGCAGCAACCAGTAGGCAATAGTTCAACTTCTTGGTTTTCCGGAAAACTTAAAACGTGCCTTGTTGGCACTAGTCCTGCTATCGATTTTTGATGGCAATGACCATGTAACATTATTTTTTTGCTGTCTTGAGTAAAGTCCGATTTCTGAATTTTTTTGTTTTTGATTTGTTGGGATAAAAATTCGTCTACCAACAAACAATTTTCGGCTATTTCTTTTGCCAAATCTCTCATTTCGTGGCTTACAAGATCCGGAATTTCATCTCTAAAAGTTAAAATAGCGCTAGGTTCGATGCCAATAAAAGGTTCCTTAGCATTTATTATGGGAGCTAATATTTCAATGTTTTTCTCAGCTATTTTTTTTGCTTCGATTAACATTCCCTTGGACAAATAACTTCTGCCACTAATGACGCCATGGGGTATCTTCACTCCAAATCCTAGTTCGTTTAACAGCAACACTGTTTTTTTGCCTAAGTC
The DNA here is from genome assembly GCA_947486835.1 of Cytophagaceae bacterium. Lineage (GTDB taxonomy): Bacteria > Bacteroidota > Bacteroidia > Cytophagales > Spirosomataceae > Aquirufa. Next base: position 24,115 of record CANKVC010000011.1, read on the forward strand.
AACTTCATTGTAATTGGTAAATTCATCTGCAAATAAATAAACGGAACCATTTTTGAATTGATCCTGTGGATATTTTTTAGCATACTTTTTGAACCAATCTTCCAAAGAGTAGAAATAAACTTTGGGTAAACTTCTTTCCCATGAAAATCCTAAAATGGTTTTTATGATCACACTGGACACGGGAAATTCAATGAAAAAATTATATAAGGGTGCGAATTTTCTGGCTAAATTTTGCAAAACAGGAAAATGCCCAATGAGCTTTGTGCGCCAAGGAATACCATCCGTTAGGTATTTTTGCTGCAGTGTTTCTGCTTTTAATTTTGTTATGTCTACACCAGAAGGACATTCGGTTTGGCAACCTTTACAAGAAAGACACAAATCTAGAATTTCGTTTAATTCAGGATTACTGAAAGGGTTTTCGCCTGGTTCTGATAATATCTGTCTGAGCATGTTCGCTCTAGCCCGAGTACTATCTTTTTCATCTAGCGTCGCCATGAAACTTGGACACATGGTTCCTCCTGTTAAAGCTGTTTTTTTACAATCGCCTGATCCTGAGCATTTTTCGGCTAGTCTGAGTGGATTTTCGAAATCCCCATAATTGAAAAAATTCTTAATTTTATATTCATCCGAATTTGAAATCCTGAACGCTTCATCCATGGGAGGACTATTCACAATTTTACCTGGATTTAGGATTTGGGATGGGTCAAAAATATCCTTAATTTCTTTAAAAAGATCGAGCAATTCCTTTCCCATCATTTTCTCAATAAATTCACCTCTTAATCGACCATCTCCATGTTCCCCACTTAATGAACCTTGGTATTTTTTTAATATGTCAACGGTTTCGCTGAGAATAGTTCGGAATAGTATTTTTCCTTCTGGTGACTTGATATCTAAAAATGGCTCGATGTGTAATTCTCCTGCTCCGGCATGTGCATAATAGGCTGCGTCAACTTTGTGTTTAGCTAACAATGCTTGTATCTCTGCTATGTAATTAGGAAGATCTACTGGAGAAACGGCACAATCTTCAATTAAATTCACAGGTTGTTTCTTGCTTATTGCATTTCTGATTAAGCCTAAACCGGCTTTTCTTATACCCCAACCTTTATCAATATTATTTTTATCTAAAACTGGGTATGCATAGCCTAGTTTGGATTCTTTTAGGCTCTGAATACATGTATTAACCTTTTTATTGAGCTCTTCCTTGGTCGTAGACCTAAACTCGACCATTAGGATAGCAGCAGGTTTTCCTTCGATAAAATCTCGATCTTTTTGAAAATTGGGATGATTTTCGGTAAATGAAAGGATATAGTCGTCTACCAATTCAGAAGCCGTAGGTTCGTGTGTGAGTGCTACAATATTGGCTTGTAAGGATTCTTGTATGCTATGGCAATGAATGCAAATGAGTGCCACTTCAACATCCGGTAAATCCAATAAATTCAATTTCATTGAATGAACAATGGCAAGAGTTCCTTCCGATCCGGCAATTAACGCAGATAAATTAAAGGGTTGGCCCGTAGGATTGAAGGGTTGCATGTCGATTAAAGCATCCAATGCATAACCACTATTACGTCTTTTTATTTCCGCCTTTGGAAAGCGGGTTTTTATCTGATTTTGAAGCTCTGGATTGTTTAGTATTCGATGTATTTCCTTATAAATATGTC
>CANKVC010000012.1 GCA_947486835.1 Cytophagaceae bacterium
CTCCACGATCGATTTCCAAACCTCCACACGTTCATTATCTGAAAATTTTGAATGATAAATACCTACTTGGTCTCCGAAAATCTTTTTAAGTCGAAAAACAATTTGAGTCGTCAGCGCAATTTCAGGTAATAGGTATAAGACTTGGTCCCCATTAGACAAGGCTTCCTGAATCAATCGAATATAAATTTCAGTCTTCCCACTTCCTGTGATGCCATGTAACAGAACAACATCCTTCTTTTGAAACTGCGTTAAAATAGACTGATAGGCCTTTGTTTGAGCTTCATTTAAGTCAAATGAACTAGGGATAAAATCATCTTCATTAGCTCCAAAACGAGAAATAACAACCTCGAAAACTTCAAAATACCCATTTTTTATGAGTGTTTGAAGGGAGCTTTCTGAAAGTCCCGCTTGAGAAAAACTTGACTTTTCGAGCCCCTTATTATTTAATTCAGGATCTCGTAAAACCGGAATAAACTTTAAATAATGAAGTAAAACTTGTATTTGTTTCGGTTTATCCTCAACCAATTTAATGAGTTCCGTAATTTTATCTTGACCTGTCCATGTGGAACATAATCTGATTTTACGAATGACTTTGGGTGTGTACCGATCTTTAAGTTCATCAAAAATTAACACAGCCGAATGTCCAACCAATGATTTAATGATGTGGTAAGGACTTTTCACTTCGGCGATCCGAGCGACTTCATCGTAACTGAGTGAACCCTTTTCGACCACAGATTGATAAACCAATAATTCTTTATCATTTAAATCCTGAAGGCTTGAAAATTCCGGGTGCGCTTGAACTTTAGACTGACTTGAGATTTTTAATCCTGCTGGAAGAGCTACTTGAAATACTTCCCCAGGGTAACACATGTAGTAATCAGCCACCCATTGGAATAATTTAATTTGAGATTCAGTCACTAAAGGAGCTTCATCTAAAATCTCTAAGATATATTTTGCTTGGTATTGCTTGGGAGGTTGATGATGAACGGAAACAATCACAGCCGTCAGCACTTTAGAACTCCCAAAGGGTACGACAATCCTTAGGCCCAATTGGACTACCTCCGCCCAAATCCTAGGAACGCGGTAAGTAAAATGCCTCGGGATAGGCAAAGGAAGGAGAGCGTCAACAAAAACTGTTGATTCTTCACTTTCAAAAAGAGGATTAATTTCACTCATGCACTACAAAGAAACGGAAAGAATGGGGGAACAACAAGCCTCATAAAAGCCTATTTCCATTCAAGCGTTTGAATCAAATGAATGGCATCTTGTTTTAGAAATTTGATGATGGGCGCCAAGGAATCATTGGCCGTAGCCGTTTTCACATATACAGCCCCTCTCAAAAAATGCTTCGTACTATCTGTGGTGTAAAACTGAAAAGACGTGGCCACTTCACCATCTAACTCAATTAAACCTGCCTTCCGACCAGACTTAGTCGTCATCACATAATCTTGAATTCCACTGGCTTTTCCTTGATGTTTGGAAGCGAGCGTGTAAGCATCTTGAATTAGGGCAGCTAATTTCTTGTTGTTTTGATTCAGCGGTTTGTAGGTCAATTGGATAAAGGCATCCCAGCGAGGATAATAAATGTAGAGCCAATGAGGTTCGGCCCAAGAAACAGAATCCTTTAAAACTTTTGCGTAGGAAGAAACTTCAAAGGCAAATGGATGCCCTTTCTCTAAGGGAACATAAGAAGCATTAGGTAATTCAATGCGATTAAAGCCTTTAGGCCTAGGTGCATCAGCAAATTTATTTTGTTCCTTTTCAGCAGTACATGAAAGAAAAAATATCAAAAAAATTAAGGTGTATTTACTGAGGTGCGTCGATACCATAATGTGCTAAAATAGGATTTTGTATCATCTCAAAAACACGCTCTCGCAGAACAGGTACATCTTCATTCGTCATACCTAAGGTTTCCACGGGTGGGTGAATTTCCACTTTAATGACGCCAGGTCTCAGCAAAAAATTATGGTCATTTAACAATAAATGATTGTTGAAAAAGCTGATGGGAACCACAGGAACCTGTTGCTGTACAGCCATCACAAAAGCACCATCCATCAAGGGCTTTCCCATGATCGGGAATTCTTTAGAAACAATTCCACCCTCAGGGAAAATAATGATACTTCTTTTTGCCTGTAAGGCTTTAATCGAACGACCTAAGGAAGTAGCTCGGCTCATGCGATCATTTCGATTAACCAAAATATTAAGCCTCGCATACAGATAACCAAAGAGAGGAACTTTTTTAATTTCAGTTTTGCCAATAAATGAAAAGTAATTTTTAATAATAACCACCATTAAGGGAATGTCCAAATAGGAGAAGTGGTTGGCACAAAAAACATACACCTTTTTGCGATCTGGCTTATAATGATGTTTGACTTGAATTCGCAGGCCTGCAAAAAGAAAAAACAACTGACCCCAAAAACGGACTAGTCGGTGCGTATATCTTCTCCAAGATAACTTTTGAAGAAAGATAAACATCAATGGATATAAAAGTAAAAAAGTCGAAATGAACCAAAATGCAGTCCAAAGGGAATAAATCACTAAAAGCGAATGTTTAACCTTTGATTCCTTTCGTTTCATATCGAGTTAAATGCTGGGATTGAACTCTAATTATTCAACGGTAGCCAATTGAACTGTATTGGTTTTTTTTCCTTGATGCGCTGGAATTGACAAAGTAGTCACAAATACATCGCCGGCCGATAATAGCTTCTTTCCTTTAAGCATATCCACCATGGCGGCAACTGTTTGTTCCACATTGTCTGCAGAAGGATCAAAGAAAAATACCTTAACACCCCACAATAAACCCATGGTTGACATTAATTCTTTGTTCGATGTAAAGACAAACAAATCGGCCTTAGGTCTATGAGCAGAAAGCCTATATGCCGTATGTCCAGAATTAGTAATACATAAAATGGCCTTAGCCTTAGAATCACGGGCTAATCGGCATGCTCCAGCAATCAAACGATCCGTCAGGGCAACTTGCTGGCCCGCCAATGAGTGATTTTTAAAATAAATGGCCGCCTCATCTCCTCGAATAATTTCTAATTCATTTTGTTGTTGCTCAACAATCTCATGAATATGAGCCATGGTTTCTACAGCCTTTATCGGATAAGAACCAGACGCAGATTCCCCACTCAACATCGTTGCCGAGGCACCTTGTAAAACGGCATTAGCCACATCAGATGTTTCAGCCCGAGTAGGCACTGGATTCGTAATCATTGACTCTAACATTTGAGTAGCGACAATGACTGGTTTTCCGGCAGCCGTACACTTTTCAACCATTAATTGTTGAAGGTAAGGAACTACAGCACCATCCATTTCCACGCCTAAATCACCACGAGCCACCATGATGGCATCCGTTGCTTCTATAATCTCATCTAAATTGTCAATCGCCTCAGGCTTCTCTATTTTAGCAATGACACGCGTATTTTTACCGTATGCCTTTATTTTATCTTTAATATCCCAAATATCTGCCGCTTTACGAACAAAAGAAAGAGCAATCCAATCAACTCCATGATCTAAACCAAAATACAAATCAGCTTCATCCTTCGGTGTCAAACATGGCAAAGAAACCTTGGTTCCAGGAAGATTTATCCCTTTTTTAGACTTCAAGATACCCCCATAAATTACTTCAGTGACTACCTCCTTTTTAACTGGATCAATTGATATTACTTTAACTTCAAGATTTCCATCATCCATTAATATGCGTTCGCCCACATTCACATCTAAATACATAGAAGTATACGTAGTTCCCACTTTTTCAGAAGTACCTAATAAACTTTCGTCCATGGCAAAAATCAATTGCTTGCCCGCTTCTAAAACCACTCCATTGTTCTCAACTAATTGAGTCCTGATTTTAGGGCCTTGTAAATCCTGTAAAATACTTAGGTTTAAATCTAGCTCCTTACTTATTTCACGGATCGTCAGTAATCTTTGTAAATGATCTTCATGAGTACCATGAGAAAAATTTAATCGAAATACATTGACCCCAGCTTTCGCTAATTGAATTAATGATTCTTTGGATTCGGAGGCAGGACCTACTGTGGCAACAATTTTGGTTTTGCGTTGATACGACATATTTAATCTATACTTATTTGATCGCAATTTACATTTAAGTCTTCAAAAAATGAATTTAAACAAGAATTAAACTTGAAATAATCCAAAGAATAATACTATACCAAGTTTTGATGACATAAAAAAAGGGATGATATACATCCCTATTATTTATTTAAATTTTTATTAATTTTCCCACATATCGTGTTCTAATTCTAGCAATTTATATTCGAGCAATTGGGACATTAATAAGCCTTCTTTCTCTCCTTCAAACATGTCTGTCAAATACTTATTTTCTGCATTTCCTTTTTTGATGATACGTGCTTGAAACATACGTAAGTCAAAAGCATCCGCCATATTTTTGTGTTGAGTTTCATTCTCAGAATTGTACCATATACAATCAGGATTACTTCTGAACAACTTATACACATCTTTATACCTAAATGAGGCCACAGCTTTATCAAATCCCGCCTTTGTTTTTGACGCCGGAACAATTAGTGTTAAAGCCTGAATATCAAAATATAATCTTGATCTCTTGCGATCAATCACGGCATCTTCCTTAATTTCAATGATACTAAGTTCTTTAGGGAAATAATAAGCCACAGTAGAAATAGGAGCCTTCGCATCAAAATTATCTTTAGTAGCTACTTCAGCGGCTCCAGCCGTTGCTTTGGCACCACCGGCACCCCAACCGTCATCACTTCCGGCTCCTCCTTTAGTTTCAGGTTTTTTAGCATCTTTGGCTACTTCTCCTCCAAATCCAGCTGCACGTTCTGCCTCTGATAATTCTCCATCTCCTGTCGTTTCTTCCATCTTTAAATTTTCAACAAAATTCGCTGCTGAAAGTTTAACCGTAAGTGAATCATTTTTGTATGGAACCAAAACTCCCGCTTTCACCCATTCAACTAAGTATTTCGATATTTCATTGTTAATCGAAAAAAACGGTTGGTTAATTTTTTCGTTCAAGTCCATGCGGCGCCACAAGCGAGCACGGTAATGAACATCCTCTTCATCGATTGGACGAATTGAATTAGGGTTTTGAACACGAGGTTTTTCCTGTGCCTGAACTTGCACAGAAATTAAAACTGCCAAAACCATCAAATATTTACCAAATAATTTCATAAAACCTTATTTTTAATTCAATGGAATATTTTTAGCCATAGAGAAAGGAATGGTTTCCACAGCTCCTTTGAAATTTTTCCTTTGGACTCCCTTAATCTCAATATAATAACGATCTCCCGCTTGCGCTTGAGAAGCCAATTTAGCGATTGAGCCTGAACCAGGCAAAGTCACATCATCTATTTTCCGCTGCCCCCTCGCTAAAGCCACATAAAGCTCAGACACTCGGAAGTTGGCATCTTCAGGATTCGTCGACTTAAATGATTCATCCGCTATGGCTCTTGCATCAATACTTCTTAATCCCGTAGCACTTGCCCCACGCTTCTCATCCAGCTCAGCTCCATTTCCAAACACCTTCACATCAGGTCTAGGCACTCGGCGAACTCTAAAAGTTTCTTTCCCTAACAGTGTTCCACTATTAGATACATTCAATGTAATATTAGCCGCTGAAGGAACAATCGTTACCTTACCACGGTTTTGACCTGCGATCGCTTCTCCACCTTCCGCACTAAACGACGGATTCCATAAAGCTCCCAATCCAGCAGAAACTACACTTAAACGATTTGCGCAACCTAAATAAAGGGCTGGCAAAGTAGCTGTTTCAATATTATAAGTAGGCTTCAACACAAAATAATCTTTCGTGATGGATTCTGTTTTAGGTCCCGCAGGACTCATATAAGAAACGGTAGCAGTGTATTGTTTTTTGGACATCCCGTTACCATCATATCCACCACCTGAGGTTTTAAACTTAATTTGACCACGGCCATCAACCACCGGAATAGAAGAACCATTATAACTCATTCGAGGAGTAAATCCAGATGAAGTGGCACCGATAAATACTTCGGCTTGATATTCCATCCCTGCTACCACCGTATTGGCATTGGCAGAAACTTGTGCAAAAACTTTATCAAATTTAATTTCCTTCGCTCCGACTTTTGCTGCCAATTGGTTTAACACATCACTTTCGTAGCGACGAATCTCAGCTTGTTTTTGACTTAAAGAAGCCAATGCCGCTGGAACCGGTGTTTGAGCAAAATTTAATTCAGCAAAATCCTTATTGGACTGATTGCCATCGCGATTAACCGTCGGGTCATCTTTGGCATCCAATGCCAATGGGGGGAACTTGGTGCCCGGATCGGCCAACTTAGTTATCTCTTGGATGTATGTATTAAATAATGGAACTAGTTTATAGCCTTCACCAGACTTATTTCCACCCACCATCAATTCAAAAACTTTCTCTTCTTCTTTTGGATTTTTGATATTACCCGTTTCAGGGTCAATGCCTCCACCGGCATCTAATACTTTGCTTTTTAATCCATCTAAATGATTCACTAAAGCATCTGACAATCTCCTTACATCATTTGCTCTACGCAACACATCTGCATAAGCAGCTGGGTTAGGCAAATCTTTGATTCTTTCGTCGATTCCTTGGACAACACCTTTGTTTTTTGAACTTGCCGACTGGTTAGCAATTTCCAACGAGCTATTCAAAAGGCTGAATTTTTGCAATAAAGCATCACTTACCTGTAAAGCTAACAAGGCAGTTAATACTAAATACATCATCCCGATCATTTTCTGCCGGGGTGTTTCTTTTAAACTTGCCATAAATTTATCCTTTCATAGCGGTTAACATACTACCATAAACTTGGTTTAATGATTGAATGTTAGCATTCAATTTAGCCAATTCTGACTTAAAGTTTTCAGCATCTTTTTGGGTAGAAGCCATTTGCTCAACGGTCGCATTTACATTGCCATAATATCCGTTGATCGCTTTCAAATGCTTACTTGCTTCTTGGATTTCAGTTTCGTAAACCGCATTCAATGAAGCCAATTGGTCTCCCGCCTTCGCATATTGCTTCGCATAATTAGCTGCCTCCGTAGACGAAATCGAAATAGAACTTAACGAAGTAGTCGCATCCGCAACCGTTTTGTTCAAGGCTCCCAATGATTGAGATGAACTATTTAATGAATTAACAAAATCTTGAGTTGCACCCGTAGCCTTAGAAATCTCTTGAAGGCTGTTAGCTGTATCCGTTAACCCTTTTAGGCTTTTTGTTAAATTCTCTACCACATCAGCTCCTAAGCCTTGTGAGTTCGCTAAGGCCGACAAGCCCGCTGAAGAAGAACTTTTAGCAGGAGCTCCATCCGCTAATTCAGGATATACTTTCTCCCAGTTATATTCTTTGTCAGGTTTAGCCTGTAAATACAAAACACCAAATAAAATAAAAATAGCCGCTTCTGTAAACATACCCACCATCAACATCTCATTCGCGCCTGTCCAGTGAACAATTTTAAATAAGGCTCCTACGATAACGACTGCAGCTCCAAAACTGGCCACTACATTAATTGACTTTTCTAATCCTTTCATTTGATCAATTTATTTTTTTGAGTTTTCAATCATTAAATTATTTCATATTGGGACGTCCCAAATATCTCATAGAACATCTAAAACCAATAAATGAACGCTTTCTTGTTTGCAATTCATAGGCACGAGTGCCTGTTTCCAAATAATATGCGATATCTTTCCAAGAACCTCCTCTAGTTACCTTTCTAGGCTCATCCGCATCCTTATTGACCGTATTTAAATCCCAAGTGATCGCAACTGCGTTATCGGCATAAGCATCTTCACACCATTCCGCCACATTTCCAGCCATATTATACAAACCGAAATCATTGGGATCATAGGCATTAGCCGGTGCCGTATACGAATACCCATCCGCATCATAATTTCCTCTATGTGGCTTAAAATTAGCCATCAAACAACCCTTTGCGTTCGCAATGTAGGGGTTACCCCACGGATATTTAACCGATGCCCTTCCTCCCCTAGCTGCCCATTCCCATTCTGATTCAGAAGGAAGTTCAAATCGAGGGAGTATGTACATATTTTGTTTTTTACGATAATCATTCATCATTTTGGAACGCCATAAACAAAAATATTTGGCTGCATCCCAACTCACCCCTACAATCGGATATTGATCAAAGGCTGGGCTAGAGAAATAATATTCCGTCATTGGATCGCCATTATGAAACGTGAAATCAGCATTCCAAACAGTCGTATCAGGGTAATAAGACGTCATAATTTTATCCTCTCCCAAGACTGAAACAGAATCTTTTAATAATGAATTGGTGAATTGACGGTACTCATGATTCGTGATTTCCGTATCATCCATATAGAATGCTGACACCGTTACACGCTTATTGAAGTTTATGCCAGCACGAGAAATCTCCTCATCTGCTTGGCCCATCATGTAACTACCTGATGGCACCAAAACCATTCCATAAGGAGTAGGCTGAGTCCAACCACGGCGATTAGAAGCCACAATTTCACCATTGGCAATTCCTGGAGCATCTTTAGAACCCTTGCCAAATTTCAACAAGCCTCCTTTCCCTGAACTTCCTTTTTTACTACTTAGTGTCTTGGATCCTCCTGAGTTTTTAGAGCCACAACTATTAATCAAGGCCACAACGACTAAAACGGATGAAATCAAAAACAAACGCTTTGCTAAAAATTGTAAATTCATATAACCGAATTAAAAATATCTTTTGTTGAACGAAATCTATTCTAAAAAATTGTATTAATCACCAATAAAAGAATCCATAAAGATTCAAATTCCCCAAAATTAAAGAATTTTCTAAGAATAATTAAAGAAATACCTTTTTTTTCCAATGTTTAAATTAATTAATCTTAAAACGCGGGGTCTTTATTGGCACCGCCTGAACTCCCATTTTAAACGTGGGCAGGTTAAACTTAACAAATACTTCATGGGTCAATAAGGACTTTGCCTCTAAATTAACCAACGTATAATCAATGGAATAACCAAGATTTAACCGATTATTCAATAATGACACTCCCATCATACCGATCGCAGCATCATTTAAACGAAAAGAACCCCCTACCCAAAATATATCTCGGTATTCAACTCTTGCACCCATTTCAGGCAGTATTTTTCCCGAATAATACCTCAATGAGCCAAATGGCAATAAATCAAAAGACGTATTCAATAAAATTTCTGCACTCGCATGCGCTGCAAAAACCATGGCTAAAGGCATCGCTGCCGCATTCGAATTAAACGTGTAGGTAGGACTCGTCAGGTGATCCATTGAAATTCCTGCATTCCAATTGTCTTTCGCATAAACCACTCCTAACCCAAAATCAGGCAAGGACTGGCTAACCATTTTACCCGAAAGCTCTAAGGCCAATGGATCATTTGAATCTCGAACACGAAAAACACGGCCATCAAAAGATTTTGCTTGCATACCGATTCGAATTCCCGTAGAAATTACCCCCGAACCTGTCGAATAATGATGCGCTAATTGCAATCGAACCGTTTGCATACCTACCCCAGAAGGGGTTTTGTCCGACATATATAAGAAACCAATGCCCGTGTTAAATATGCCCAATGGCATGGAAGCAGTTAATAATTGAGTTCCTAAACTGCCAGAACCATCTTGAGTGGATTCATATCCTGACCATTGATTACGGATGTGTAGTTGGACGGAAGTCTCATCGCGCCAACCAGCAAATGCGGGATTTAAATTCGCATTATTTAGAGAAAACATACTTAATCCGGGATCCTGCTGGCCTAAAGTAGCGAAACTAATCAATCCAAAAGCAAGGAAAAGCCATTTTTTGAAGTCAAAAACCGAAATGTAGCTAATACTATGGCGCATTGAATAAAGTCGAATTTAAATAGGCAAATAAAAATAAGCAATAATTTGCTTCGAGCAAGATTATTTCAAAAAAAAAGCTCCTTAAAGGAGCTAAAATTAATTATTTGCTAGTTTAATGTATTGCTCTAAAGCACCCGTCATGGAGGGGGCATTCGGCATAGGAGCCTGAATATCCAAAATCAAATTGGCATCTTTAACCGCCTGAGCAGTCGTTGGTCCAAAAGCCGCAATTCGAGTATTGTTTTGTTTAAATCCAGGAAAGTTCTCCATCAATGAAGTAATACCCGATGGACTATAAAATGCAAGTACATCATAAAACACGTTTTCCAAATCAGACAAGTCAGATGAAACGGTTTCGTACATAACCGCCTCAGTGATTTTAAAATCATTGGTACCCATATAATCCGGAAGATCTTTTTGGCGCTTATTGGAACATGGGAACAGAAAATTTTCCGACTTATGCTTCTTAATTACCTCCAATAAATCCAATGCAGTTTTAGTTCCTGTAAAAACTTTACGCTTACGTATCACTATATACTTTTGAAGATAATTGGCCGTTTGCTCCGTGATACAAAAATATTTCATATCCGATGGAGTTTCAATTTTCGCCTCTTTACATATTCTAAAGAAGTGGTCTATCGCATTCCGACTCGTAAAAATAATCGCCGTATGCTCTAAAATATTAATCTTTTGCTTCCTAAATTCTTTATATGCAACTCCCTTTACCTCGATAAATGACCTGAAATCCACCTTGATATTGTATTTCTTTTCAATATCAAAATAGGGAGATTTGGCATCCGTAGGCGCAGCTTGAGTAACCAAAATACTTTTGATTTTTTTCAACCTTTTGGGATCTGGTTGTATCACATTTAATTCACTCATACAATTTCAATCTATTGTTGGAATTCATTTTGAGGTAAAATTCAAAACGAATGCAAATATACGATTAAATTTCTCAAATTTCATCCAAGTGATTTACATGAATTCTGGAAAAATCAATTCTCTTATACCAAATAATAATACTTGGCCTTCAATAATAGCTAAATACGCAATAAGCGAAAGCGGGTTGAATTTGAAATGCTTTTTAAATATGATAAAAAAGTAAACGGCCCGGAAAAGGAAGTACATATCAACTGCCGTTCTAATCCAATTTAAATTATTAACAAATGTAGGCCCCATGTAAACCGAGTAGATCAAGATTAAAAAGATCAGCAACGTGAAAAACTGGATGTTGGTTTGTATGGATTTAAAAAAATGAATACTGGCCAAATTATCCAACTTAAATAAAGAGCAAAACATTTGGTACATAAAAAAGCGCAAGCCAAATAATACGAATGCCACAATTGTCTTTGTACCAATAAATAAAAAGGCCTCACTAAAAATTACACTCAAAGAACTGCCTATCGTAAAAGATTGATTCAATGTGTGCAATAAGCCGTTAAAATAGGCTAGATACGCGGTAACTAAGCTTAAGATGAAAATGACAAATAAATTGGGGAATGCGAAAGGCATTTTTGCAATGACCACGTCCTTGATTTCCAAACTTAGCCAATCGGAATACCTGAAATACGAATGAAAATACTTGGGGAAAAATGAATACAAAAAACCTAGTAAGGTTAATAAACTTAGCATAGCTAAGGCAAAGAAATTATTAATGCCTGAGCCCTCACGAATCTTCATCTCAAAGGTATTTAACAAGGACATCTTCCCCTTTTCTACATTCTGTTCAATGAAAACTTTCTGCGGAAGGCCATTTAATTCATCCCCATAAAATGTTAAAACCAATCGGTCGGCTAAGGGCTGTTTTAAACCTAGGCTATCCAAATTCATCCGAAGCAAGGCCCCTTGTGTTATTTTTCGACTAAATACTCCATTAATAAATAAGGTGTAATTCTTGGATGCTTCAATTTTCAAATGGCCCTTTGGGAAATCGGTTGGATTAATCAGCAGCGATTTTGATTTGTAATTAAAGTGCCTCGTGGAGATATAAGGAAGAAAAGCTTTCCAACTGGGTTGGAATACCAACCATTCCTTCTCAAACGAATGGATCGTTTGCCATTCGGCCTTGGAAGAAAATGTAAGCGTTGCAAAAAGAAAAAATAAAAAAAATCTGCTAAACAATTGTTTGCATACCAACTGTTTAACAGATCTTTTAACTAAAAAAGGAATCATCCTTTATTAAGATTATTTCGCGGCAAGAGCCTTGATCATTGTTTCGCCAATATCAGCTGGAGAATACACCACATGAATTCCACATTCAGTCATGATTTTCATTTTAGCTTCAGCCGTATCATCCGCACCACCAATAATGGCACCTGCATGACCCATTCTACGACCTTTTGGAGCTGTTTGACCCGCTATAAAGCCAACAACCGGCTTGCGATTACCATCTGCTTTTATCCATTTAGCTGCTTCCGCTTCCATGCCACCCCCAATTTCTCCAATCATCACAATGCCTTCCGTTTCTGGATCATTCATTAATAACTCAACCGCTTCTTTAGTTGTAGTTCCAATAATAGGATCTCCACCAATTCCAATCGCAGTTGTTTGACCTAAACCCGCCTTTGTCAACTGATCTACCGCCTCATATGTTAATGTACCTGATTTAGATACGATACCAATCTTACCTTTTTGGAAAATAAAGGCAGGCATAATACCTACTTTACACTCCCCAGCCGTCATGACACCTGGACAATTTGGCCCAATCAAACGACAATCTTTGTTATTGATATATTCCTTAGCCACAATCATATCTTTGGTTGGAATACCTTCTGTAATACAAATAATCACTTTTATCCCCGCATCAGCCGCTTCCATAATCGCATCCGCAGCAAACGCAGGTGGAACAAAAATAATAGACGTATCAGCACCCGTTTGAGTCACCGCATCCGCAACTGTATTGAAAATAGGACGGTCTAAGTGCATCGCTCCCCCTTTTCCTGGAGTAACTCCGCCAACAACCTGAGTGCCATAGGCAATCATTTGTTCTGCATGAAACGTACCTTCCGTACCCGTAAATCCTTGGACAATAATTTTTGAATTCTTATTAACTAAAACACTCATGTTATGTGGGTTATGTAAACTAAGGCGAAAAATTTTCTCAAAGGTACAAATTATTGATAAAATTTATCAAAAAGCTTTTGAATCAAAGGAAGAAAAATTTGATATAGTATATTTGTGTAAATTTAGTCCAATTTAAAAAGGAATGCTCAAACACCTCCATATTCAAAATTATGCACTTATAGACTCCATAGATCTTGATCTAGGAAGCGGTCTTAGTGTAATAACTGGAGAGACGGGGGCTGGCAAATCCATCTTATTAGGGGCTATAAGTTTGTTGCTAGGCCAAAGGGCTGACACAAAGACCTTATTTGATTCTGAAAAAAAATGTGTCATTGAAGGTGCTTTTCATGTGGATTTACATCAACAACTAAAAGATATTTTCATCGAGGAAGAAATTGATTTTGAGGATCCCTGCTTGATCCGCAGAGAAATAAATCCGCAAGGTAAATCTAGGTCTTTCATCAATGACACTCCAGTAAATTTAGAATCCCTACGAAGAATAGGAATCGAGCTCGTTGACATTCATTCCCAACAAGACCACGGCTGGATGTCGAATCCAGATTTTACCCTAGACATCATCGATAGTTTTGCCCAAAATCAATCTTTAAAAAGTCTATTTAAAGCTGAGTTCGACAAGATGCAGCTGGCCAAAATGGAATTCTTAAAGCTCGAAAAACAAGCTTCTCAAGGATCACAAGGATTAGATTTTTTGAAATTTCAATGGGAAGAACTTGATAAGGCAAATCTCCAAAATGGAGAATACGATGCTCTTAAATCCAGTTCAGATAAACTCGAAAACGCGGAACA
The DNA here is from genome assembly GCA_947486835.1 of Cytophagaceae bacterium. Classification (GTDB taxonomy): domain Bacteria; phylum Bacteroidota; class Bacteroidia; order Cytophagales; family Spirosomataceae; genus Aquirufa. The sequence goes on from CANKVC010000012.1 coordinate 13,711, forward strand.
GATTCGAGAAAAATTGGCGAATTTGGGCAATTTGGTTAGCATTTCTGATTTGTCTACGATCCAACAATTACAATTAGCCTTGCAACAGGCGCAATCGTTGAGTAAGTATGGGGATGATTTTGAGGTTTGGAGAAAACGATTAGAATCGATTTGGATTGAATTAAAAGATCTTGCATCCGAAATTGAATATGAGGCTGAAAATTTTATTTCTGACCCCATTGCCCTCATCGAGAAGCAGAAAAGATTGGATGTGTTAAACCGTTTGATGCAAAAGCACCATGTCAACAACATGGAGGATTTAATCCAAGCAAGAGATCAATTTGATGAACAGATTTCTTCTTTTGAAAACATCGATTTAGAATTAGAGCATGCACAGAATCGATATAAGGAGCTTCAACAAACATGCCAAGCAGCGGCAGAAAAGGTAAGTCTTTCTAGAATGGATGTTTTGGGTTCCATCGCGGCCCAACTAACCAAATCGTTGCAATCATTGGGAATTCCTAATGCCAACTTGGATTGGGAGATAAATACGAAAGAGGTGTATGCCCAAGGAATCGATAAAATTCAATTACTCTTTTCGGCCAATAAAGGCCTTGCTCCTAAACCCTTTAAACAAATTGTTTCGGGTGGAGAAATGAGCCGACTTATGTTATCCATCAAACATTTGATCGCAAAAAAAAGAGCGATGCCCACCTTAATTTTGGATGAAATCGACACGGGTGTTTCTGGAGAAATTGCCATCCAAATGGGGGCTATGCTGACGCAAATGAGCCAAGGACATCAAATTATTGCCATTACCCATCTTCCTCAAATTGCTGCCGCGGGTCAAAATCACTGGTATGTTTATAAAAATCATAGCGGCGAAAAAACAATTTCAGCGTTAAAAAAGCTTGTTGGCGAAGAACGCGTAGAAGAAATCGCCAAAATGATTGGCGGACAAAAAGGATACATGGATCTAAAAGAGAATGTTCGAAAGTTAATCGTAGAAAATCAAAAATAAGATGAACAAAAAATTACTCAGCTTCCTATTTGTTTTATTCATTTTCTGCTCATGCAATGAGGCAGAGCAAAAGTTAAGCCAAGAATTAAATGACCAAGTGATGCAATTGCATGATCAATTAATGGGTAAAACAGAAGATGTTTTAAAACTAAAAAGGAGATTAGATAGTTTATCAACCGGTAAGGATTCCGTTAATGTCAACAAAATTATTGCTTCATTAAATAAATCCGATGAATCCATGATGGATTGGATGCATCATTTTTCTCTGGATAGCTTAGAAAAAATGGATGTGTCAAATAAAATCGGCTATTTGAAAAAACAATTAGAGGCGCTTAAGAATTTAGAGAAATCAACTGACTCCAGTGTACATGCAGCAAAAACGTATACAATTAAGTAAAATTGTCTTTGTATTTTTAGTCGTTTTAGGGTGCCAACAGGAAAAAAAACTTCCATTTTTAGGGCCTAAGGAGATTGGAAAACAGGGTGATACGCTATATCATAAAATCCCCGATTTTAAATTTTTGAATCAGGATTCTTTGTGGATCAGTGATAAAGATATGGCTGGGAAAATTTATGTGGCCGATTTCTTTTTCACCACCTGCCCTACGATTTGCCCAAAAATGAAAACTCAATTGCTTCGTATCTATGACAAATTTGCAGAAGACGATCGGATTAGAATTTTGTCACATACCATTGACCCCGAATTTGATGGAGTACGAGTGCTAAAAGACTACGCTAAAAAACTGAACATCACGAGTCCGCGTTGGAATTTATTAACAGGCAAAAAATCAGACATTTACCGCTTAGGTGAAAAAAGTTATATGGTTACTGCTCAAGAAGATGCAAATGAGGTTGGCGGATTTGTTCACAGCGGGGCTTTCATTTTGGTCGATCAAAACCGACATGTGCGAGGCATTTATGATGGAACAAAAGAAGAGGATGTCAATCATTTAATTGAGGATATTGGAGTGTTATTAAAAGAATAATCGAAAAAATATGTTAAACAAAATAGCCATTTTAGGCCTGATGATATTAGGAATTTCCTGTGAAAGTAGGGAGGAGATTACGCGCCAACAATATGTCGTGGAGGGAATGAATTTATATCAGACAAATTGTGCCAATTGCCACCAAGTGGATGGATCTGGATTAAAAGATTTATACCCCCCATTAGCTAAAACTGATTTATGGCAACGCGTAACAATGAGTGAATTAGCCTGCGTTATTAAACATGGCCAAAAGGATTCTATACGGGTGAATGGAAAACCATATAATGCCTATATGCCAGCTAATCCAAAACTACAAGCCTTAGATATCGCTGAACTAGTCACCTACATGAGGGATAAATGGTCGCCAAATAAAACGATATTCAGTTTGGACAGCGCTCGGTATGCGTTAAAAAATTGTCCCTAAGTCACTGGTCTTCAGCACTCTGCATTCGGCAAAAAGAGCTTGAATTGAAATCTATTGGGTCGGAAGACCGTCAACGGTCAAAACGGAATTAGTAACTCTTCTTAACGAGTAAGTGGAAAAATCTTGAGCGGCATCTAAGCCCACTCCGTGAACAATTTCCTTTTTTGTATGAATAGCAACAGGTTTTTCGGTAAAAACTCTTTTTTGGTCAGGTAGCCAGGTAAACTCTTCTGTTTTTAATGTTTCCCCTTTTTGAATATTAAAGATTTCGACATGGCCCATTAATTTATATGAGTTGGTTTGTCGGAAAAAATGAGCTGAATCTCCCCTTATTTGAGAGGTAACATTTCCCAATTTATCATAAAACCAAAGCTTCATTTCCTTTGGATAAATTCTGTCTTCAGCGTCTGTGGTGATTTGTTTTTCTGATACCATGCGTAAAACTGAGCGCGCAGAGTCAGAATAAACCATATCGATACCTGTCAGTTGGGACTTAGGGCCTTTATAATTAGCGGAGCTTTTTACTTCGCGTTCATGGCATGCCACCACAATAAAAAACAGGAGCAGCAAAAAGAGGTTTCTCGAATTGCGCATCAAGGAAATTAATTAATTTTTTGCTTCTGGAACCAAAGGTCACTCAAGGTTAGGCCGATGGTAATGCGATGATATTGTTCCTCCATTCCGTTATCAGCTAAAACTCCACGTTTGCCCACTTGATATGATACATTAAGGTAAGATAAGTTTCTCAATGGAAACGCAACTCCCAAACTCAAATTTTTGTCGACGGCATAATTGCCATTGGCAGAAAAATCATAAGGAGTTTTGGCATAAGAAAAACCAAAACGATAAGTAGTCCGCTTAAAGTAATTAGATACCGAGGTGAAATCGGGAGTATATTCCCCACCGATAGACCATTTTGAACTCACAGGAAGTGGCTTTGCTGATCTACCTAAATTATTATCTACTTTCGACCAATCGGTTTGAGAATAGTCAATACCCACCATCCAAGCAGCAATTTTTTCTAAACTTACACCCAATCGGGTAGTGACAGGCAGATTTTGAGAAAAATTATACGTATTTCTAAGCGTGTCAGCATTGATCATGTTCATGCCTGATAAATCCATGATGGCAAACCTATTCAGCTGGGTTGCATTCATCTTTGAGGTCAAATCCATCGTTGCACCGATGTTCACAAAAAAATCGTTTTTCAATGATTTACGATATGCTAATCCTGCTTTAAATGAAAAATCAGAATATGAATTCAAATTTTCTAATTGGATTTTATAAAATTGTCCGTCCGACATATTTTGGGTAGACACATTTCGATTAACAGTTCCAAAAAGGTAGCTAGCTTCTAATCCAACATAAAATTCTCTCCCAATTCTTAACCCGTTAGCGAAACTCAATTTGGTCACACTCCCTTTACCTTCATAGCCATATATTAAGCTATCAACACCTAATAAATTTAATCTGCGATATGATTTGGTGGTATAATCTACTGCGGAATGAGGCCGAATTCCAATGGAAGCTGTCCACCGATTGCTGATCGGTAAGGTTAATTGCAATGACTCATAATTACCTCCAAAAACTTGTTGTTTCTGGCGATAATCCTGTAACGTTTTAAGTTCTGTGTTCACTCCTACTTCAAAAACCGTATAATGATTTCTAGCTAATAGAGCTGGATTGATTGAATTTGCATAAATCCCGTTCGAATTGGAAACCCCTATTCCACCCATCATCAAATTGGTCGCTGGCTCTGCTGGATATAATTCCCCCATCCCAATATAGGATAAAGGTGAATTTAGAATGGATTGAGCATTTAAATTGGAGCACAAAAACAACAAACAAAAAGATACGAGGATAAAAACCGCTCTATGCATTTTATTAAACAGGCAATTCGATGTTAATGGATTATAAATCATATAGTATTTATACGCTCTTTCAGTCAATTTAGTCTGCAAAGGTCGTAATTTTATTTCATATTCGATTAAGTATTTGGCTATATTTGAATTCAAAATAGAATAAGCATATGATTGACGCACTAGAAAATTGGTACCTGTTAGAAAATTCAGCCTTTGATTTAATTTTATTTTTAGGGATAATACTTTTGGGAATAGCGCTCAAACGTTTTTTCTCCAATTCATTTTCTAAAATTGTTTTCCGATTCATACCAGAAGAGTCCATTTCCATTCAAGATTGCGTCAACTTGTTAAGGAAGCCATTTGAATTATTGATCTTTTGGATTTTTTTATACTTGGCCGCACAAAATTTAAAAGTTCCAGCTCAGTGGAATTTTACACCCATTCAGGATTTTGGAATTTTATTTCTAATCAAAAAAGCGTTTGATTTAGCCATTATTTATACGGTGACTTGGGTCATTATTCGTTTAATGAAAGTTGTCATTTTAGTGGCTCAAGAAAAATGGCAAGGGGTTGAGCAAAAATCTAAACAGCAATTTATCCCATTTTTAAATGACCTATCCATGGTCTTTATCATTACGGCATCTGGCTTTGTGATGTTAGGTAGGGTATTCCAAGTGGATGTCGTCGCATTGATAACGGGTTTGGGACTAGGAGGTTTAGCTTTGGCATTAGCCGCTAGAGAAACCTTGGAAAATTTATTTGCCTCATTTACGATATTTTTAGACTTACCCTTTGTGGTCGGCGATAGCATCCAGGTAGGTGGAATTTCTGGGGACATCGAAAAGATAGGGTTTAGAAGTACCCGACTTCGTGGAGCAGATGGAAATTTGATCATGATTCCCAACCGACTATTAACCTCTCAGTCGTTGGAGAACATGAGTGAGCGAGACTTTCGTAGAGCTAAATTTAATTTAACCTGTGATTTAAAAACGAAACCATCTCAAATTGAAAAAGCCATTGCAGACATCGAGACGCTTATTCTACAAGATGCCCTTTGCAAAAAGAAAGCGCCAAAAATTGTTTTCGAAGGCTTTGGAACCTATTCATTAGACATTTCTGTAACCCTATTTGTATCTAGTAAGGACTTTACTAAATTTCAAATGGTCAAACAGGAAATCAATTTAGGCATCCTGAAAATTTTAGAAAAAGAAGGAATTGAATTAGCTAGCTCTGTGAAATAATACGCGTTGGCATTAACCCACCAATTCTTTTAAATCGGCATCATGGATCATCTTTTTCTCATCTGCCATGATTAAAAATCGCGTATATAATTTGTCTAAGTCCGGCTTTTCGAATTCATAACCCAACAAACTTAAGCGATGCCTAAGAGCGGCTCTACCCGATCTTGAGGTCAATAAAATAGCCGAAGAAGGTACACCCACATCCTCAGGATTCATGATTTCATAATTCTGAGCATGCTTTAAAAATCCATCTTGGTGTATACCTGATGAATGGGCAAATGCATTTGCGCCAACAATCGCCTTATTCGCCTGAACGGGCATCCCCATTAAATTCGAAACTAAACAACTTGTTGGATATAAATATTGTGGATGAATGCCCGTCGAAAATCCTAAATCTTTATGCACATTTAAGATCATGGCAATTTCTTCCAAAGAAGTATTTCCAGCCCTTTCCCCAATTCCATTAATCGTAACTTCTACTTGGCGCGCACCCGCCTGGATTCCGGCAATCGTATTTGCAGTCGCCAAACCTAAATCATTGTGATTGTGCATCGAAATCGTTGCCTGATGAATATTATCCACATGCTCATATAAATATGAAATGCGTTGATGCATTTGGTGAGGAAGTAAATATCCGGTTGTATCTGGCAAATTAACAACGGTAGCGCCAGCCTTAATCACTGCATGCGTAAGTTTTGCTAAAAATTCCAAATCAGCACGACCCGCATCTTCCGCAAAAAACTCCACATCTTCTACAAATGACTTAGCATAATCAACAGCCCAAATGGCTTGTTCGATAATTTTTTCTCGGGTTGAATTGAACTTATGAATAATATGTACATCGGAAGAACCTATGCCTGTATGTATTCTAGGCCTTTTTGCTGTTTTCAAAGCCTCAGCGGCCGCATCGATATCCTCCTTTTTTGCACGAGATAAGGCGCAAACGGTAGGTTCAGAAACCGCATCACAAATCGCTTTTACCGAGGCAAAGTCACCCGGGGAAGAAATAGGAAATCCGGCTTCAATGATATCAACACCCAATTTTTCTAGCTCCTTCGCCACCTCCACTTTCTCTTCTCGGTTTAATTGACAACCAGGAACTTGCTCCCCATCGCGTAAAGTTGTATCGAATATTTGAATGCGGTTACTCATGTACTTTATTAATTAATTAGATGCAAAACTACCTTTAATTATATTACGAAGCAATTTTAAGCAATAAAGCTAATCGATATTTTTAGATTATAAATCTTAAATAAGCCATTAAATATATATTTTTAGATTAATGTATTTAAAAAACAACACATTTAAGATTTATACTCTTATTTGATTAAAAGAGGTAGAATAAAAATTTTATGAAAAAAATGATAAAAGATCAATAAACCGATTGGGCTATTTTTGTGATTTCGGGAAATCTTTTGGGATCAAAATTTCCTCCGGAAATAATGCATACGACCACTTTATTTTTTATATGGTCCTGAATCAGGTCTAAACCAGCTACGCTTAAAGCACCGGCAGGCTCCACAATCATGCCTTTCATCGCATATAAATCGAGCATCGTTTGGCATAAATGATTTTTATCGATGGTCAACATTTGATCGATGCCATCAAGACATATCGAAAAATTATGAGTGCCAACTTGCTTGACAGAAGCGCCATCCACAAATTTATCTATATCATCTAGGTGTATCAACTCACGTGCCCGAATACTTTCAGACATCGAAGGAGCACCAGCAGGCTCCAAACCTATTAAATTAGTGCCCGGTGAAAGCTCGCGCAAAACCAAACTGGCCCCAGCAGCTAAACCACCGCCACCCACAGGAACCATTAAATAATCTAGTTTTTGACCTAATTGCTCGATAATCTCCAATGTGACCGTTGCCTGACCTGCGATAATATCAAAGTCATCAAAAGGGGGAATGTAAATCGCATTTTGAGCCTCGCAAAATTTCCGAGAGGCATCGAAAGCTTCGTCATAGGTTTCACCCACTAAATTAATTCGGATATACTCTTGGCCAAAAAAACGAACGGCCTCAAGCTTCTGAATGGGTGTGGATTTAGGCATAAAAATATTGCCCTTTATTTTCATTTTGGCACAGGCAAAAGCGACCCCTTGTGCGTGATTGCCAGCAGAAGCAGCGACAATTCCTTGAGGACGTAACGATTCTGGAATATTTGAAATTTTAAAATAGGCACCACGAATTTTATAGGATCTTACAGTTTGTAAGTCTTCTCGTTTTAAAAAAATCTGGGCACCATAACGATCAGAAAGGGAAACCGAGTATTCTAAGGGTGAGCGCTTAACTACGCCTTCTAATAATAGCGCCACCTTTTTTATATCTGATAGGCTAGGAACAGTACTAAGTTTGTTGAATTCCATGCCCCCAAATTTACAAAAAAAAGGAGGTGCAAATTGCACCTCCTTTAAATTTCATTAAAAAAAATTTGTTGCAAACAGCAATCTGCAAAAACGGGAATATTAGTTATTCTCAGGGCGCAAGCTACGTACAGCAGCTCCCGCTCTCCACATTTCAGACTCACGCATTTCAGTTAATTCGGCTTCTAATTTAACCCGATAATCAGGTTGAGAATTCAAATCAATCGAACGAGCAGCCTCCGCTTGTGTCTTCACTGAATTATATAATTTTTCAAAAACGGGTTTAGTTGCATCGCGGAAAGGTTTCCACCAATCCAAAGCACCCCTTTGAGCGGTTGTTGAGCAGTTGGCATACATCCAATCCATCCCATTTTCTGCCACTAAAGGCATCAAGGATTGTGTTAATTCCTCAACTGTTTCATTGAATGCTTCTGAAGGAGAATGGCCATTAGCTCTTAACACTTCGTATTGAGCAGCAAAAATTCCTTGGATTGCACCCATCAATGTACCACGCTCACCCGTCAAATCTGACGTTACTTCTTTGTAAAAATCAGTTTCAAACAAATAGCCTGAACCTACACCAATCGCCATGGCGATACACTTTTCACGTGCTTTTCCAGTCGCATCTTGGTAGATAGCAAAAGAAGAATTCAATCCTTTTCCTGCCACAAACATGCGACGAAGCGAAGTACCTGAACCTTTAGGTGCAGCTAAAAACACATCCACATCTGCTGGAGGGATAATACCCGTTTTCTCTTTGTACGTTATTCCAAAGCCATGAGAGAAATAAAGCGACTTACCAGCCGTTAAATATTTCTTCACGGTAGGCCATAACTCAATTTGAGCTGCATCTGATAATAGGTAACAAATAATCGTACCTTTTTCTAATGCCTCCTCAATTTCAAATAAGGTTACCCCTGGAACCCAGCCATCAGCAACGGCCTTGTCATAGGTTTTTCCTTTTCTTTGACCTACAATTACATTCAGGCCATTGTCCTTCATGTTTAATGCTTGGCCCGGACCTTGTACCCCATAACCGATCACCGCAATGGTTTGATCTGATAATACTTGTCTAGCTTTCTCTAATGGAAACTCTTCTCTAGTCACTACGTCTTCTACAACACCTCCGAAATTAATCTTTGCCATTTTAATTCTTGTTTAATTTATTATTCTTTCTTTTTATACAATTTCCCAATTACCTTCTTCAGGCAAAAACTCGACTAAGCCTTTCTCCGTTTTTCCTACCGCCACTCGTCCAGACTTCACATATTCTAAAATTTCCCAGTTTTTCATGTAGGAATAAAACTCATGGATTTCTTCTTCGGTCCCATTTTTTTCTACCACCACATATTCCAAGCCCCAATGAACCACCTTCGCATTCCAATCTAAATTGATCGTTTTAACATCCAAAGGTTCACTTCCCAAAGGTGTCGATATCTTAAATAATGCAATCTCATTAAATACGATTTCATCATCCAAATACCCAAAAACGGCTAATACATCTGTAATTTTTCGTATTTGTCTGACTAACTTTTCTACAAATTCACGGCTCTGACTACGAATAACAATCGTAAACCGAGATACCCCTTTTCGCTCTGTTTCAGAAACAGTTAAGCATTCGATATTAATCCGACGGCGCGTAAAGATAATCGTGATTCGGTTTAATAAACCAACCGTATTTGTCGTAAAAACAGAAATCGTATAATTTGTTAACATATTTTACTCTAGCCTTATACTCGTTACGCAACCTCCCGCAGGAACCATTGGAAATACATTTTCTTCTTTTTCACAAACAATTTCCAATAAATAGGGCTTATCAGAGTTCAATAATGTATCTAAAGATTCACTCAATAAACTTCGGTCACTTACTTTATGACCATCAATCCCAAAACCCTTAGCAATCGTAATGAAATCAGGATTTTGTAATTCGACAAAGGAATAACGATTGTCAAAAAACAACTGTTGCCACTGACGAACCATCCCCAAGAAATTATTATTTAAAATGATAATTTTAACGGGAAGGCCACTTTGTGCAATCGTACCCAATTCCTGCAATGTCATTTGAAAACCGCCATCTCCAATAACAGCCACAACTTCCCGATGAGGAACAGCCACCTTAGCTCCAAATGCAGCCGGTAATGCAAATCCCATGGTACCCGCACCCCCAGAGGTGACAATTGAATTTTGCTTTTTAAATCGATAGTACCGATTCGTAATCATTTGATGCTGACCTACATCGGTCACAACCACAGCCTCTCCCTTCGTTTTATCGGATAACAAAGCCACAGCCTCTCCCATCTTGATATGATTTCCCTCATGGAACAAATCCTTCTTCGTTATCTTATCGTACTCTTCGTCATCGTATTTTTTAAATTCAGCACGCCACTCAGAGTGGTCCGCCTTTTTAACCAAAGGCAATAATGCTTTCAATGCCGCCTTCGCATCTCCCACCACCGGCGCATCCGCCTTCACGTTTTTATCAACCTCACTAGGATCTATTTCAATATGAATAACTTTGGCTTGTTTGGCGTAGGTCGACAAATCACCCGTGATTCGATCATCAAATCGCATCCCGATCGCAATCAATAAATCACATGAATTCGTCAAAACATTCGCTCCATAATTTCCATGCATGCCAGGCCAACCGACAAAAAGTGGGTGATCCGCATCCATCGCCGACATCCCTAAAAGCGTCGTAGCGACTGGGATACCTGTTTTATCAACAAACTCATTTAATTCTTTTTCAGCTCCCGAAATTAAAATTCCATGACCTGCTAAAATATAAGGACGTTTGGCCGCATTAATTAATTTAGCTGCAGCCTCCACATGTTCGGCTTTAGGCTCCACACGGGGTTTATATGAAATTAACGTTTTGCACAATTTATACTGATATGGAATCGTCATTAAATCAGTTTGTGCCGTACGTGTTATGTCAATCAAAACGGGTCCTGGTCGGCCAGTTTCCGCAATGTAAAATGCTTTAGCTATTATTTCAGGAATCTCGTTGGCATCAACTACCTGATAATTCCACTTCGTCACAGGCATCGACATCCCGATCACATCACATTCTTGAAATGCATCCGTTCCCAGTAAATTTGCTTTTACTTGGCCCACAATACAAACCATTGGGGTAGAATCCAACATCGCATCTGCAATAGGCGTAATTAAATTGGTCGCCCCAGGACCTGAAGTCACTAAACAAACACCTGCCTTATTCAACATTCTGGCATAGCCTTGAGCGGCATGCCCAGCACCTTGTTCGTGGCGAACTAATATATGTTTTAAACGATCCTGATAATCAAAAAGCGCATCATAGGTTGGCATAATAGCGCCACCTGGATATCCAAAAATGGTGTCTACCCCCTGCTCAACCAGTGACTGCATGATAGCCTGAGCCCCCGACAAAAATTTCTTTTGTTCAGGTTGGTTTGATTCAGCAGTTTTGGTTTGGGTTTGTCCCATGTTTAATCAGAATTTTATTTTAAAATATAATCGAATGGCTAATTTAAGTCTTCAAAATTTAGAAAAAAACCTAAATCGAAAATTTTTACAAATCAGTGACACATCCTAAGCTAGCGGAAGCCACATTTTTAATGTACTTGCGCAAAACCCCTGAAGTATGTGGTGAAACGATTGGCTTCCATAATTTACGCCTTTCAGCCAATTCCTCATCCGAGACATGCAAGATAATTTTATTATCAACGGCGTCTATCGTGATTTTATCACCGTCTTGAACAAGCCCTATGTTACCACCATCAAACGCTTCAGGCGTGACGTGACCTACCACAAATCCATGAGTACCTCCAGAAAAACGTCCATCAGTAATCATTGCCACACTATTTCCCAAACCAGCACCCATCAAAGCTGATGTTGGCTTCAACATCTCTGGCATCCCAGGTCCACCTTTAGGCCCTTCATTCCTGATGACAACCACATGGCCCGCTTTAATTTCCCCTTTTGACAAATACTCCATCACTTCTTCTTCCCGATTACATACTTTAGCTAATCCCTCAAAACGCTCC
>CANKVC010000013.1 GCA_947486835.1 Cytophagaceae bacterium
TATATTTATCCTTTAATATAATATTATTGGTATACAGTATTAAGGCTTTTAAATCTAATTCTATTTTTCAGATATTTTTAGGTTTATTCTATTTGCACACATTTCTTGCTATTTTTTCATCAGGAAGGCCACTAGATTTTACTTATTGGATTGCATTTTTGGTATATATAAGGTTCTTAGGTGTTAAGGATAATGAATTAAAAGTTTCATAATTTTGAAAATTCTAATTTTACATAATCAATTATGGAGTCAGTATAAATCATTTATTTATCAAGGAATTTATGATAAAATAAAGGATTCCAATGATGAATTATTGGTATTACAGACTTCCATTTGCGAGAAGAGTAGATTTGATATTAAGGATTTTGATCAAGAAAAATACCCTTATACATATCCCTATAAGCTTTTAAATTATGATTATCTGGAGAATGCTAATAAAATTATCACTACATTAAAATGGCTAAAGTTTATTCTCAAATTTCAACCTAATGTAATTAATTTAACGGGATATCATGAAATCGGAACGCTTCCTGTTTTAATTTTAGCTAAACTTTTGAATATTCGAACTATCATGACAAATGAATCAATTTATTCATCTGTTTTGCATGATTCATCATTAAAATACTTTATAAAAAAAGTATATAAAAGGTTCGTCTTTTTATTGACTGATGGTTTTTTTTCATATGGAATAAATTCAAATGATTATTTATTTAGACATGGTGTACATAAAAATAAGATATTATTGTTTTTAAACTCATTTGATAAAACTAAATTTTTGAACGAGAATTCTAATGATTCAAAACAAATAAATAATAATATTATTTTTGTTGGTAGGTTATCACCTGAAAAAAATTTAAGCTCATTAATATCCTTATTTCGGTATTTTAAAGCAGACCAATTAGATTATAAGTTAATTCTGGTTGGTGATGGACCCCTAAAAGAAAATTTGCAAAAGGAAATACTAAAATATGATTTAAATATTGATATAATTGGTTCGATTTTGTGGAATGATTTATCTGAATTATACAAAAATTCTTTATGCTTAATTTTACCTTCAATTAATGAAACATGGGGGATGGTTGCTAATGAAGCCATTCAAATGGGTGTAAAAGTTATTTGCTCTGCCTCTTGTGGCTGCTCAAATGACTTAGTCATAAATAAATATTCTGGTTTGGTTTTAAATAACTTTAATTTTTCTAAAAGTGATGTCACATATACGAACATTCTAGATTTTCTGAATAATCATGTTAGTACAAATAGTACATTTTTGAAAAATAATGCATCAGTCTTTGATAGCGATAGGTTGGTAAATGAAAGTTTATATCATTTTTTAGATATTAAGTAATTCTTATTTTAAAAAGTACCTACAAAATAAACTATTCTTATTGCTATAAAATTGTGCATGAATATCTTTGTCTTTATACACTTCCATCATGCTTTTATTTGAATAAGTTGTTATGTAATCAATATTAGTTGGCCTATTGATCACAGGATTGATTAGTTGATATGCACTTGATATTGAGTATATACCAATGATAGCTAAAACACCCATATTATATTTAATATCCTTGAACTTAATCTCTTTAATTAAAAATAAATAATGCATAAATATGAGTGGGGTGGAAACTTTAGTCATAAAATCATTGTGTTTCCCAAAATGTATAAAAGGTACCATCATTAAAATGATTAATATGTATATATGATATAAGCTTACTTTACTTCCTGAATATTTTTTCAATAGAATAGTTATCAGAATTAAATCACCTAGATAGAAAAGTAAATATTGATAATTTATTTCAGAAAGAGATTTTAAATGTGCAAAGAAATGTGTTTCTTTTTCAGCATAAAATATGATGAATATGAATAGAATTATTAATGAAGTTATATTTTCTAAACAAATTATCTTAATGTATTTAATTTGAGGAATAACGATTAGTGCTAAGGCAATAGAAATAAATGGAGACCAAAAAAATACAAGAGCTATTATATTGACTATAAATATTGAATTTTTCTTTTTATCAAATTCTGATAATATGATACATAGCCCAAGTATTGTGGAAATTAATTGCTGTGGCCCATGTGCCAAAGTCATTAAAGATGAGAAATATTTTATAGGTACTGGATCCTTGAATAAATACTTGTCAATTATCCAGTAAATTCCATTAGGTAAAAATATGATTAGATATATTAATCCTTTTGAGCAATAATTATAAAAAAAAATTAAACCAAGATATAAGGTAGAAAAAGCCCAAATAAACTCTAAGTAATAAATATTTATTCCTGGGATTATTTTTGCAATGAATGTTATTGGTATAAAATAGGCAAGGTAGTATGATAAAAAAGAGAAGTTTGTATTTTCTATTTTTACAAAGACCGGCCAATCATTATAAATCAAATGACTGAATATCATGTTAGATCTAAGCAATACGTCATCTTTTGCCAATGAAAATTGACCTATGCCACAGGCATATAATGTATAAAAAAGTAAAGCAGCTATTATTCCTAAATGGCTAATTGGAATTTCAAAATAGTCTCTTTCGTTTATATTTATTCTATAATAAGTGTATACTATATATAAACTGAATAGAGTTAAAGGAATAGAAATTGGCAGTGTAATCCAAAAAAGAAAAAATAAGATTGATGGTATTAATAATGTTAAGTAAATGCTTAAATTTATTGTTTGAATATTGAATCTTACTGATTTCTTCATTTAATATGACTATTGAAATAGTTTCAAAATTAGCCATATTAAATTACTAAGTCAAATATTAATAATTATCTATCCTTTATGTATAATACTAAAATTGAAAAGAAACATTCCATTCTTCATTTTTGTAGTTATACATGGGAAACAGGTGGGCCGCCAAATGTAATTTACAATCACTCGCGCTTTTTATTAGAAAAAAAATGGAACGTTCATATTGCCAGTGCGATATCAAAATCAAATAATATTTATAGTACTCTTTTAGGGTTAAAAGTTTTTATTTTTAATAAAAGCTTTATTTCTCGCTTATTTAAGGATTTTTCATTTGAAATGTTATTTTGGTATTATAAAAACAGAAATAATTATTCGGTTGTTAATGTTCATGGACTTTGGAATTTGGGCTCTATCTTACCTTTTTATTTTAAAAATAAGTCTTTGAAAATAATAACAGTTCATGGTTTTTTGGATTCGTATGTGATGAAAGATTCTATGATATTAAAGAAATTATTTTGGTATTTATTTCAAAAAAAATGTTTTAAAAAAGCTGATTTGATACATGCAATTTCTGAAAATGAATATCAGGTTCTAATTAAGATTTTTCCAGATTACACAAATAAGATTATTTTAATTCCTAATGGCTTATATGCTCCTGATTCTTTTGTTGACATTGATTTTGAGTTTAAATCAATGATTGATTCCTTTGTTAATGAAGATAGTTTTATATATTTATTTTTGAGTAGAATTAATTAAAAGAAAGATTTAAATTTATTAGTACCAGCTTTTAATGAATTGTTATTAGACTTCCCAAATATTAAACTAATTATCGCAGGTCCGGAAGGTGATTTTTCAGAAGAATTAACACATCTAATTCATGGTAAATCCAATATATTGTTATTACCTAGCTGTATAAATTGGTCAAAGAAATATTTGTTTAAAAAGTCAGATGTTTTTGTTTTACCATCTTATTCAGAAGGTTTTTCAATAGCTGCCTTAGAGGCTATTTCATATGGTAAACCTTCTATTTTTAGCAACTTTATTGGGTTCTCAGATGATGTAAAACAATTTAATGCTGGATTGATATCTGACAATACAATTTGGTCTTTGTACGATAACATGAGAATTATATATGAGAACTCCAATTTAAGAAAAGAATTAACTCTTAACTCTATACAGTTATTTAATAATAAATTCAGAATGGATATAATAGGTGATTTGTTTTTAAATAAAATTAATAGTTTACTTCATGGATAATAATATTGGGATCATTCTTTTAACATATAATGAAGATATTCACATAAGGAGGTGTTTGGATAACTTGCTTTTACTTACTTCAAATATATATGTTGTAGATTCTTTTTCTAATGATAAAACTGTTGCCATTTTAGATGAATATGGAATTAACTACTGTCAAAATGAATTTAAAAATCATTCTAATCAACTCAATTTTGCTATAAATACGTTCCCATTTGTTACCAATTATATTTTAAGAATGGATTGTGACGAGATTTTGTCGAACGAATTGATAAATGAGATTAAAACTTCTAATATGTTAGTTATTGATTCTGATATTTCAGGATTTTATATAAAGCGAAAGGTTATATTTTTTAATAAAATCTTAAATTATGGGAACATTAACCCAATATGGTTGCTTCGTTTATGGAAAAGAGGGAAGGGTTTTTGTGATGATAAGTTGATGGATGAAAAAATTGTTGTTACCGATCAAAAAACAGCGAAATTGCAAAATATTATTTTAGATAATAATCTAAATAATTTGACATGGTGGACAAATAAACATAATAATTACTCGAATAGGGAAGCTTTGGAGATATTGAAATCTAAATATATAGCTTCTTCCTATTCATTTATAGGTAACTATTATTCAATTGATTATTTTGTATGCCTATTAAAAGTATTGTACAATAAGATGCCTATTTTTTTTAGGTCATTCTTATTGTTTTTTTATTCTTATTTTTTGAAATTGGGTATATTGGATGGATTGCCAGGATTTATTTGGAATATTTTACAAGTATTTTGGTACCGTTATTTGGTTGATGTGAAAGTATATGAATTTGAATATTTGCATGATTTTGATAAGGAAAAAATCAAAGAAGAATTGTTTAAATTAAATGTTAAATAGCGTAATAAATTTCGAGGATTTTAAAGATGAAGTTTCTCCAGGAATATTCAGGAAACTTCGGTATGCTCTATGGCTTTTTACATCTAACATATTTTTTTTGACAAATATTCCCTATCCTAACAAATTAAAAGTACTTATTCTTAAATTGTTTGGAGGTAAAATTGGCAACAAAGTTGTCATTAAACCTTGGGTAAAAATTAAGTTTCCATGGATGTTAATTTTAGGGAATGCTGTTTGGTTAGGTGAATCTGTTTGGATTGATAATATTTCAGAAATTAAGATAGGAGACAATGTATGCATCTCACAGGGTGCTTTGTTAATTACCGGTAATCATAATTATTCTAGTAAAATGTTTGAGTTGAACTCTAAGCCCATAAAAATTGAAGATGGTGTTTGGATTTGTGCTAAGAGTATTGTTGTTGGAGGGGTTACTATTCATTCACATGCTGTTTTAGCAATTAATTCTATGGCTTCGTCTGATTTAGAATCATATTCAATTTACAGCGGAAATCCTGCTATTTTTTTAAAAAACCGTATTATCGAATGAAAGAATTTATATCATTATTTAGTCAAGTAGAGTTTCAAATTATTATTTCATTTATTGTATCTGTAGTTATAACAATTACAGCAATACCTGTCATTATTAATATTTCAAAACTAAAAGATTTAATGGCAGAAATTGAAATCAGAAGTTCTCATGAAGAGTTAACTCCTACCTTAGGTGGTGTCGCTATTTTTGCGGCGACATTAATTAGTTATTTTTTATGGAAAATACCTTCAGAGGGTAGTGAGATTCATCTAGCTGTTTCCTCATTAATAATTCTGTTTTTTTTAGGAATTAAAGATGATATTTTGATTCTATCTCCCAAAAAGAAAATTTTAATTCAAATAGCGGCCTCTCTTTTATTAATAACACTGGGTGATTTAAGAATTACTAATTTATATGGCCTACTAGGTTATAATTCCATCTCATATTTACCAGGTGTTATTTTAACAACTTTTATATTTATAGTGTTGACTAATGCAGTTAATTTAATTGATGGAATAGATGGTTTAGCTGGATCTTTTGGTTTTATATCATCCATTTGCTTTGCCATACTTTTTTATAAGCTTAACTTATATGCCTATGTTATTTTATCGGTATCACTCAGTGGTTCTTTGCTTGGATTTTTAAGATATAATTTCTCGGTTAAAAATAAAATCTTTATGGGTGACACAGGTTCCTTAATTTTAGGCTTTCTTGTTTCTTTTTTCTCTATAAAATATATTACGATTAATAGTTCATATGCTTATGATTCTAGGTTGGAAAATGATGCACCTTTGATCGTAATGGTTATCTTAATATTGCCATTATTTGATACATTAAGAATGTTTTCAATTCGATTATTTTCAGGTAAATCACCGTTCAAAGGTGATCGAAATCATTTCCATCATATTTTATTAGATAGGGGTTTGAGCCATTGGAATGCTACTATTTTTCTTTTAATTTTTAATCTATTGGCCATTTATTTATATAGTGAATTTTCGAATCAATTTTCTAACAATATGAATTTTATGCTGTATTTTTCGTTGTTTATTTTATATTGTTTACTCGCTTATTTTT
Source organism: Cytophagaceae bacterium (assembly GCA_947486835.1). Lineage (GTDB taxonomy): Bacteria > Bacteroidota > Bacteroidia > Cytophagales > Spirosomataceae > Aquirufa. The sequence continues at coordinate 6,445 of CANKVC010000013.1, forward strand.
TATCTAGAAATATTTCTAAAGTTAATGGGGTTAATTCTCAGTATACTAATATTAATAAGTTGAAGCGATTGGAATTAGCAGAGGAGAAAAAAGCCAACTTAAATAATTTAAATAATTAGCTTATTTACGGGTTATTTTTAAAATATTAGCCTTTTATTCATGAATGAACTTATAACCTTAAGAAATAATATCGATAGTATTGATGATTCTATTTTAGAATTATTAAAAAAACGGATGGAAATTGTCGATTTAGTTGGTCAATTAAAACGTCAAAACAATACAGTTATATACCATCCTGACCGTGAAAAAGAAATCATTGAGCGATTGGTGAGTAAGGATCTTGGAAAATTGACAAAATCTGCGGTTGAAGCGATATATCTAGAAATATTTGGTGTTTCTCGTAATCTTGAATTGCCAGAATTGATTTCATTTTTAGGACCCGAAGGTAGTTTTACTCATCAAGCTGCTGAAAATCGCTTTGGAGCTGTTGCAGAATACATTTCACTCCCAAATATTAAATCTGTTTTTGAATCCATTGAAACCGGTAGAGCTAAATATGGAGTTGTGCCTATTGAAAATAATCAAGAGGGTATGGTCAAAGAAACCATGGATTTATTAAATGAAAAGAATCTTTTTATTATAGCAGAAATTATCATTCCTGTTAATTTTTGTATTGCTACTAAAGTCAATCATTTTAATGATATTACTAAAATTTATTCTAAAGATATTGCATTTAATCAATGTAAAGGCTTCTTAAATGATTATTTTGGAAGTAAGCAAGTCGACTTTTTCTCTCAATTAGAATCTACCTCACAGGCGGCTAAATTAGCCAGTGAAGAAATTGGGGCAGCAGCTTTATGTTCTCATATAGCGGCTAAAATTTATAATGTACCTATTCTTTTTGATAATATCCAAGATAATGAGTCTAATCAGACTCGTTTTTATATTCTTTCTAAAGTGGATAATTTAAAGTTGTCATCAAAAGATAAAACTACATTAGCTGTTAAATTAAAAAATGATGATAAACCAGGCGCTTTATTAGGTCTTTTACAAGATTTTGAATCAAATGGTGTCAATCTGTTGAAGATTGAATCAAGGCCATTTAAAGACACTAAAGATTTTAAGTTTTGGTTTTTTATTGATATTGAAGGTAATATACTTGAGGAACCAATTAAAAAGGTTGTTTTAAAGCGAGGAGACGAAATAAAGTTTCTAGGTAGTTACTTGCAAACTATTTAGTTTTCTTACAGTAGATACATCTTTAGTAATTTGATCAATTAAATCATTGATGTGATTGAATTTGATTTCATTCCTAATCCGATCAATGAATACAATGGTTATATTTTGACCGTAAATGGATTGATTAAAATCTAAAATATGTGTTTCGATTGAGATGCAATTTGATTCCTGAACACTTGGTTTAATTCCTATATTAGTAATGCTGATATATTTTTTTTCTTTAATTATTGTAACCGTATAATACACTCCATTTTTGGGTAATATTTTCTCATTATTGTCATAAGTTATATTTGTTGTTGGAAAACCTAATTTTCTGCCTAATTGCATGCCTTTAACTACTTTTCCGCTTATTTTATAAGGATGACCAAGTAATTTATTGGCATTAATTATATTTCCATTAACAATTTCTTCTTTTATACGGGTGGAACTAATCGTTATTCTATCTTTTTTTGATGCAATTATCAATTCTGCCTTTATGTCTTTAAAGTTTTCAGTTATGTATTTAAATGTTCCCTCTCTATTTTTTCCAAAATGATTATCGTATCCAAATACCATATAACTAACTTTAAATAATGAGATTAAAATGTCATTCATGAAGGTAGAAGGAATTAAATTAGCTATATAATCATTGAATTCTATAACAAATAAATAGTCTAATTGCGTTTTTCTAAATAATTCTATTTTTTCCTTACTAGTTGTTATTTGTAGATCAATGTTGTCTTTTGAAAAATAGGAGACAGGTGAATTTGAAAATGTGATTATAATTGATTTAATATTTTTTTCTTTAGCAATGGCAATAACTCTATTAATGACAGATGCATGCCCTAAATGAACTCCATCAAACATACCAATGGATACTACAGAATTCTTAAGAGTATTTATTTTTTTTAAACTTCTATATAATTTCATGATTTTCTACTTGGAAATCCTCAATTGACATTGAATTTTCAATGGAATATTCACCTATTTTAGTTCTTATAAGCGAATTTAAATAGGCCCCCGAATTTAATTTTTGACCAAAATCTCTAACAATACTCCTGATGTAAGTTCCTTTGGTACAAGATATTTTAAATTTAACTTCTGGCATCGTTATTTCAATTATATCAAATGAATAGACATTGATTTCTCGCCATTTTATTTCTAATTCAGATTCTTTTACACCAGCTCTAGCATGTTTGTAAAGTCTTTCACCATTTAATTTAACTGCCGAATAAATAGGAGGTAGTTGCTTTGAATAACCCAAAAATGAAAATGCACACTCAAAAATGTCTTTTTCTGATATATGATTTGTTGGATATTCTTGATCTATTTCAGTTTCTAAATCGATGGAAGGTGTTGTTTTGCCCAAAACAAAAGATCCTTCGTAGGTTTTAGGTAATTCTTGAAAGTAATCTATCTTTTTTGTGTATTTACCCACACACACTATTAATAAACCAGTGGCTAAAGGATCTAATGTACCTGCATGGCCAATTTTCTTAAATTGTCCTAGATTTTTTAATTTTTTGACTACATCAAATGAAGTCCAAAACTTGGGTTTGTTTATAAGATAAAATTTATCTTCGACAGGTGCTATTTCCAAGATAAATATATAATTAAACTGAAGCCAATAATAACTCTATAATATCCAAAATACTTAAATCCGAATTGATGTACAATTCCAACCATCCATTTAATCGAGAATAGTGCAACAACAAGACTAATAAGAAAGCCTAGATATAACTGATAAGAATATGCACCAAAGAGGTATTCATTTACGTGATCTTTATAATCTAAAATTTTCTTAGCACTTGCCCCTAAGATCGTTGGAATACCTAATAAAAAAGAATATTCAATGGCTGACTTTGCATTTAAGCCACTTAATCGACCTCCAATAATGGTTGCTCCTGATCTTGAAACTCCTGGAATCATAGCTAAGCATTGAAAAAAGCCTATTTTTAAAGATTGCAGATATGTAATGTTAGTAATATCGTTATCATTCGAATTCTCTTTTACCCAATCATCAAATTTTATCAATATAATACCACCTAAAATCCATGAAATAGCTATAAACCAATAACCCTCAAATATAGATTCCATCCAATCATCTAGTAATAAACCAAAAATAATCGCCGGGATAAAAGATGTAATTAAGTATAAATAAATGTTTATTCCTGAAATTAACCTTTTAAAATAAAGAATAGGCACTGCACTTATGGCACCTAATTGAATAAATATGATGAAAAAATTTAAAAATTCAGTGGTATTTATGCCTAATAAATATCGGCCCATTATTAAATGTGCTGTGGATGAAATTGGCAAAAATTCTGTAATTCCTTCAATTATACCTAAAATAATTGTTTGAAAAGTTTCTAACATTATTTTTTAAAATTAAATAGAGAATAAATTGGAATAAATACTCCGATGAGAACAATTATTGGGCCAATTGTTATTCCTAATAATCCAAAACCAAATGGTTCCTTATCTAAGGTCATAATAAATAATCCAATCACCATAATGATAATACCTGTAATTAAAATATAGATACGCTTGGCGTCTAATGGTAATTTTTTTGAATTTTCCATGGCTATATAAGATTTGAAATACTAGTCTTTAATTTTGAATTAAGTGAAAATACTGTGGCTATTATGCTAAATAAACAACAAAATAAGGTACATATAAGGAATGAAAGTAGCTGCATATTATTTTCATCAATTAATCCCTTTAACTCTGGTATTGAATTTGAAAAATAATAGATTAAAAGATAAGCTAATATTGCTCCTAAGGTACCACCAATTAATCCATGTATTAAAGACTCAATTAAATAAGGTTTTCTGATGTAATTATTTGTAGACCCCAATAATTGCATGGACTTAATTATAATACGGTTAGAATGTATATTGATTTTCACAAAATTGGATATTTGTAAATATACAAATACACTTACACTGAAGATTATAAAAAATAAGAAATACGATATTCGGTCAATTTTCTTTATTAATGTTGAAACGTACCTATTTGGGAATGTGACTTCATATACACCCTGGTTTTGCGCTAAATTCTTAGCTAAAAGATTAAATTCAGTTTCATTTTTAAAATCATCTTTTATCCCGACAATCAATAAATTTTTGAATGGGTTATTTTCACCTAGTAAATCTTCGAAATTCTCACTATTCTTTGAAATAAATTCATTAGCAGTTTTATTCTTACTTTTAAATTCAATATCTGATTTACCATTAATTTTATTTAGATAGGACAATTTTTTAAATTTTAATACAAGAGCGTTTATCTGTTTAACACTCACAGAATCTTCCAAATAAATATACATTTTCATCTGTGATGTAATATCATTTTTCCATTTTGAAGCTCCAAGAATTATTTGAAAAAACAAACTTATGATGAAAGCTAAACTAGCAATCGATAAAATAAGGGTTGAGTTTCTTTTAATAGATCTTTGTTTATTTGATTTCATCTGTATTTTTCAGTCTAGAAATATCATCTCTAAGTTTAGCAGCCAACTCATAATTTTCATTTATTAAAGCATCCGTAAGTAGTTTGTTTAAATCGTCAAAACTTAATGTTGCTTTTATAATTTCTAATTCTGGTTGATTAACGGGATCCGCATTTATTTGTGCGTCGTGAATTGATAATGATTCAAGTAATTTAGAATTAATTTTTATTGGAGCTTTTGATCTTAATGAAATAGCTACCGCATCAGAAGGTCTAGAATCAATATCAATAACAGTATTGTTGGCATTAACTGTAATTTTTGCGTAGAAAATACCATCTATAAACTTAGTGATTGTTATAGAATCTATCGTCATGGATAATCCATTTAACATGTTTATAAAAAGATCGTGGGTTAATGGTCGACTGGGCTTGATACCTTCCATTTCTATCGTAATGGCTTGAGCCTCATTATAACCAATAACGATCGGAAACTTTAAATTTGTATTGTCTTTTGACTCAAGCAAAAGTATAAAAGAACTTGATCCAACGCTGCTTGGAAGTAAGTTTGCAATAATTAAATGTTGGATATTTTTCAATTGTTAAATAAAACCCAAATGTACGAAAAATGGCCTAAATTTAAACCTCATCGAATAACTTTGTTAATTCAGGTACTATTGTAAACAAATCTCCTAAAACTATATAATCAGCATGTTTAATAAATGGGGCATCAGGGTCATTATTTATGACAACTATGGTTCCTGATCCATTAACACCTGCTAAATGTTGTATTGCACCAGAAATTCCGCAAGCAATATATAGTTTAGGACTAATTTTTATTCCTGTTTGACCCACATGTTCGTGATGTGGCCTCCAATTTAAATCAGATACAGGTTTTGAGCATGCGGTAGCTGCTTTAATCGTTCCAGCTAATTTTTCAATTATTTCCCAGTTTTGGGGATCTTTTAAACCTCTTCCGGCGCCAACAACAATTTCAGCTTCTGATAACTGTATTTCACCTTGAATTAGCGATTCTTCGATAATAATGCTCGTCGAAGTAAGGGTAGAACTTAATTGATTAATTTTTATTTCTTTAGTCTTTATTTGATCATCTGGTATAATGTCACCTGTGAAGCCTTTTGGAAAAATGGCTATACATGGCCCAACTATACCATTCATTTTTGCTATTGCCTTACCGGAAAATATGGATTTGGAGAAATGAAAACGACCGTCTTCTACTTGTAATGATTTTATATTAGTAATTAATTCATAATGTAAAATCATCGATAGTTTTGCTCCAATTAAATCATTTAATATTGATTTAGAGCTAAATATATGTGTAATATTAGCATTCTTTAATTGTGAAACTAAATTATCTAAACTAGCATTAGTTGAAAAATAAATATGATTATCTACTTTAAAACTAGTAATGGATTCTACTTTTATTGTTTCAGGAATATTACAATTATTTATGGTTTGAACAGTATATAAATATAAATGTATATCTGAGTGGTTTTCAGCCAAACTATTTGCAAAAGTTAATAACGATTTAGAATTGTTCGTTAACTTATTATGTTTAAAATCTAAAAAAACGGCTAAATTTATCATCTTAATTAAATTGAATATCTTTTTTTAACGCTTGAATCAATAAATCTAAATTTTCTTTTGGAATTAGAATTTGTTTCCTATTTGTTTCATTAACAGATTCATTTGTAATCTCAAAATTAGACTCATTGTTTTTCATTTCGTACACCTTTAATTCTTTTGTTCTAGCAGTCATGATTCCTCGCATGGATGGAATTTTCCATTCAGCGATAGGTTCTTGACATCCCAAGACAGCAGGTAAATTGCATTGTATAGTTGATTTACCAAAATCAGTTTCAATTTGCACTTCAATACCTTGATCCTTTACTTCAAGTTTCATTACAGGGGAGAAATGATTGAAATTTAATCCTGATGCCACTAGACCATGTATCATTCCACTATTATAATCGATAGCCTCTTTGCCCATTAAGATTAAATCAAAGTTATTTTCTTTTACATAATTGCAAATTTCATTCGCTATTTGAATTGAACTTTGAGGATCTCCATTGATTCGGATAGCATAGTCTGCACCTAATGCCAAACATTTTCGAATCAAAGGTTCCGATGCCTCTAATCCTACATGTAATACGGCCACTTCCACATTTTCAATTGATTCTTTTATTTCAATAGCTCTAGATAAGGCATAATCATCATACGGTCCTACAATAAATGTCAAATCACTTTTTTTAAGGAAATTATCTGATTCTTCTTTTGTAATTTTAGAAGTTGTATCAGGTACTATGGAAATGCATACTAATATTTTCATGATTTTTAATTTGTTATGCAAGCATACTATATATTTTTAATTAATACAATATGAATCGAAAAGAATTTATCATTTCTGAGTTGAAAAATAATGCCAAAGATCCCTTCAATCAATATTTACTTGCTTTAGAGTACTTAAAAGAAAATAATAGGGGAGAGGCTATTTCTTTGTTTAACAATATATATGAAAACTCTCCAAATTATTTGCCGCTCTATTACACATATGCTATTAATTTAATCGAGTTGGGTGATGTAGATAAGGCAAAAGAAATGGTAAAAAAAGGCATCGAATTGGCAGCATTATTGAATAAAGAAAAGGTCAAAAGTGAATTAAATCAACTATTCGAATTGTATTTTGATTAAGAGTACATGATTTCTTCTAAATCTTTTTCAATGATTAGATTTTCAATGATGAATTTTTGCCTCTCTGGCGTATTCTTTCCCATATAATAATTTAATAATTGTTGGATTGTAAAATCTTTGGCTAGTATAACGGGCTCAAGCTTAATATTCTCTCCAATAAAATTCCCAAACTCGTCAGGAGAGATTTCACCTAGTCCTTTAAATCTAGTTATTTCGGGTTTAGGGCCTAATTTTTCAATCGCATTTCTGCGCTCTTCTTCATTATAACAATAAATGGTTTCTTTTTTATTTCTAACTCTAAAAAGTGGGGTTTCTAAAATATATATATGACCGTTACGCACTAAATCAGGAAAGAATTGTAAAAAGAAAGTTAAAATTAATAATCGGATGTGCATTCCATCTACATCAGCATCGGTTGCAATAACTATTTTGTTATATCTTAAATTGTCTAAAGAATCTTCAATATCTAAAGCATGTTGCAATAAATTAAATTCTTCATTTTCATATACAATTTTTTTAGTTAGTCCGAAGCTATTTAAAGGTTTTCCTCGAAGACTAAAAACTGCCTGCAATTGTACATCACGTGATTTTGTAATACTTCCACTAGCTGAATCACCTTCCGTAATAAATAAAATGGTATCATGTTTTGATTCAGACTTCTCGTCTGATAGGTGAATTCGACAATCTCTCAGTTTTTTATTATGAAGATTAGCTTTTTTGGCACGTTCATTGGCCAATTTTTTTATTCCAGCAATATCTTTTCTTTCTCGTTCAGATTGCAATATCCTTTTTAATATGGCATCTGCTGTGCTAGGATTTTTGTGCAAAAAATTGTCTAATTCGTTTTTTATAAAATCGCCTATAAATGATCTAATAGATGTGGAATTAGAATCCGGCGATATTGTCGTGGATCCTAACTTAGTTTTTGTTTGAGATTCAAAAACAGGTTCCTGCACTCTTATGGCAATTGCTCCTACGATACTCGCTCGAATATCTGATGGGTCAAACTCTTTTTTATAAAACTCTCGACATGTTTTTACTAACGCCTCTCTAAATGATGACAAATGGGTACCTCCTTGCGTGGTGTTTTGTCCATTGACAAATGAATAATACTCTTCTCCATATTGGTTATTATGAGTTATAGCTAGCTCGATATCATTGCCTTTTAAATGTATGATTGGATATCGGTTTTCTTCTGAATTTGTTTTTTTATTAAGCAAATCCAATAATCCATTTTGAGAGAAATATTTCTCTCCATTAAAATTAATGGTTAATCCTGCATTTAAATAAGCATAATTCCAAAATAGCGAATCCAGATATTGAGGAATGAAATGATAATTTTTGAAAATGCTATTATCTGGTTCGAAAATTACGTGTGTACCACTTTTTGAATTAGAAGTTTCAATTCCATTTGATTCACTTGTAAGTTCACCTCTCGAAAATTCAGCCCATTTGGTAGATCCATCTCGATATGATTGTACTTTAAAATATTGTGATAAGGCATTGGTAGCTTTTGTACCAACTCCATTTAATCCGACTGATTTTTGAAAAGCTCCTGAATCATATTTTCCTCCCGTATTTATTTTAGATACACAATCAATTACTTTGCCTAAAGGAATTCCTCTTCCAAAATCTCGAACTTCTACTTTATGATCTGAAATTTTAACTTCAATCGATTTACCATTACCCATCATGTGTTCATCAATTGAATTATCCATGATTTCTTTTACTAAAACATATATACCATCATCAACAGATGAACCGTCTCCTAATTTTCCGATATACATACCGGGTCTTAATCGTATATGTTCTTTCCAGTCTAATGACCTAATACTATCATCATTGTAAACTACTTTGGGGGTTTCTTCTATTTCTTCCACTGGTTAATGATTACTTGATATTTGTTAATTGGTATTTATAATTAGTATAAAATTAAAGAATTATGAGCTTTTTTTATAATTTTGTGCTTTAATAAAAATATATAAAATGTTTAAATTAAAATTTTTATCCTTAACATTTATTTTAGCTATTAATTTTGCTGCTCTTGGTCAAATTCTACCATTTGGAATTCAGTCACCTTCGTTAATGCGGCCTTCAAACTTATATAACTATACTCCTGCGCAATCGAACGTTTCTAGAAGAAGTCAAATTCTTTCTAGCAGGGAAAAATCATATAATGATAGTTTGGTCAGAAGTCGTTCTCAAAAAAATACAGATAATGATATTGACACAGCAATTGTTAGTTTAAGAAAAAAAATATTTGGCTTCAATATATTTAGTAATAAAGTAGGAACTTTCGAACCTAATTTAAAAATAGCAACACCAAAATCGTACATATTAGGGCCTGACGATGAGCTTATTATTGATATTAATGGTTATTCAGAAGATCATTATAATTTGACTGTAAATGCAGATGGTTACATTAAAATCAATAGGATTGGAAATGTCTACGTGGCTGGTTTAACTATAGAAGAGGCTAAGCAAAGAATCATATCAAAACTATCACAAATATTTGTAGGTCTCAGGCGCGAAGGATCGGGGCCTAGTAAAACTAATTTATACGCAAGTCTTTCTTTAGGTAATATACGAACTGTAAGCGTTTTAGTTCAAGGCGAAGTCATGTTTCCAGGTACATATTCCGTTTCCTCTTTATCTAGGGTAATGAATGTATTATACTTAGCAGGAGGGCCAAATGAAAAGGGGACATTTAGAGAAATCCAAGTTATCAGGGATAAAAAAGTCTTTGCTACAATTGATTTGTATGATTTTTTAACATCTGGAATTCAAAAGAATGATATTTCATTACAAGATCAAGATGTCATTAAAGTTGGTGTATACAAAAAACGAATCGAGGTAAAAGGTAAGGTTAAAAGACCCGCAATATTTGAATTAAAAGAAAGTGAAAATTTAAAAACAGTTTTAGATGAATTTTCAGGAGGTTTTTCTGAAGATGCGTTTAAAGATTTAGTTAAAATTACGCGTTACACGAACCGAGACCGTAAGCTAATTGATTTGAACGCTGATTTTTTTACTTCTTTTTACCCAATTTCTGGAGATTTAATTCAAATCGAGTCTATCGATGAAAAAAGATTTGATAATAAGGTTACAATTATTGGTGAGGTTTTTCGTCCAGGCGACTTTTCTTTAGATAGTAATCCTACTTTATTAAAATTGATTGAAAGATCAGGAGGAGTTAGGGAAAATGCTTTTTTAGACCGTATTGTTATACAAAGAATAAATCCAGATTTATCATTATCCAATTTATCAGTTAATTATAAAGACATTGTTTCAGGAAGAAGTCCTGATGTAAAATTGGCTAGAGAAGATCAAATCAATGTTTTTTCTATTTTAGATTTAAGAGAGAAATATACTGTTACCATTCACGGAGAAATTAATTTAAAATCAATCAAAAAAGCATCAGATAATTCAAATGAAACGTTGAATCAAGAAAATAACAACAATAATAATACAAGTAAATTAGGTTCTAATCAATCTAATAATCAAAGAAAATCGTCTAATAATAACCTTTCTAATAATTATAATCAAGATTCCGATTTAGCCAATTTGAAAGATGAAGACGGTGAAGATATTATTTCAAGTGAGATTGCGGATGAATTTAAGTCAAAAGAGGTTGGAAACTCTTTAATTAACAGACAAGTAAAATTAACATTGCCATATGTTGATAAAATGACTGTGGAAGATTTAATTTTAAAAGCAGGTGGTTTACGCGAATCTGCTGCCACTGGATATGTAGAAATTGTAAGAAGAAAGAAAAATATTGGTCTAGATAGTCCTGATTTAATTAATTCACAAATTGCGGAAATTATTAAATTTGGAATAAGTAATAATTTACAATTAGATAATACAGCATCTAAATTTCAATTGGCTCCATTTGATGAAGTATTTATTAGAACCTCTCCTAATTATGAATTGCAGCAATTTATAACAGTTCAAGGTCAAGTAGTATTTCCAGGTGTTTACGGTTTAGAAAAAAAGGATGAAAGATTAAGTGAGATTATTAAAAGGGTAGGTGGCTTGAATCATCAGGCATTTCCTCAAGGAGCTCGATTAATTAGAAAAAATCAAATCACAGAATCTGAAAAAAACAGAAAATTAGAGCAGCTTAATGAAATTCAAGATAATTTTACTGGAGCCGTAATTCAAAATAAAGAACAGGTTAATAAGGAGACTGAATTAATTGGCATTAACCTCAATAAAGCTTTAGAAAATCCTGGAGGAGAAGAAGATTTGTTTGTGATTGAAGGAGATATCTTGGTAATACCTAAAGAACCACAAACAGTAAAAGTTACAGGTGAGGTTTTGTATCCTAACAGTGTGAAATTTATCTCAGGGAATACATTTAAAGATTTTATTAGCGAAGCGGGAGGTTTTACAACAACCTCAGCAAGAAAAAAATCATATGTTATTTACTCAAATGGTTCAGTTAAACGTGCTAAAAGTTTTTTATTTATTAATAGATATCCTACTATCGAAAAAGGAGCTGAGATAATTGTGCCAAAAGAAGTAAAATCAGCTAGTTCTGGTCAGCAAATTGCAAGTATTGTTGGTATTTTCACCGGAACACTTACTAGTTTAATTGGAATCATTACGTTAATAAAAGCTACAGCGAACTAATATGTCAAATATAAATTCAGATCAGTTTTCGTTCAAAAACATATTATATAGTTTTTTTATTATTATAAATTTCATAAAAAAACATTTTATAAAAATTTTAATTGGCAGTTTTATAGGTGGGTTTACAGGCTTGTTTATTGAATATCAGAAATACCAAGATATGTCATATAAATCTGAAATTGTTTTTGTTTTAGAAGGTGAAAATGGTGGGGGTGGAGGTATTGCTGATATTGCTAGTTCCTTAGGAATTGGTTCATCAATGGGAGTTAGTAGTTCTTTATTTAGTGGGGAAAATTTCAAAGAATTATTGAAAACAAAGGCTATTTACAGAAAAGCGATTTTGACAAAAGTGAAATTTGGTGGAAAAGAGGATATTTTTGGTAACTTTTTTTTATCAAAGTCTCAAATTGACAAATATGAATGGAAAAATCTACCAAGCGATTTTTACAAGCATAAATTTACGGAGACAAATCCTCAGAAAATTTCAATTCAAGACCGGAATATTTTGGATTTAATTTATGAACACTTAAAATCAAAGACGTCTATAACGATTGAAAATCCTAAGTCTAGTTTTCAAACTTTAGCCGTTGAAGCTAGAAGTGATACTTTGGCATACGTATGGTCTAAATTATATTTAAAAACGGTTACTGACTTTTATATCGATACCAAAACAAAAAAATCTCAAGAGTTATTGATAATTCTCGGCAAAAGAGTAGATTCCCTTAGATCTGCTTTATATTTTACACAAGGAAAATTGGCAAATTACAATGACCAAAATCAACAAATAATTTTTCAAAGTGCTAGAATTATCGCTGAAAGATTACAAATGAATTCTAGTCAGATTCAAGGTATGTACTTAGAAGCTGTCAGGAATTATGATAATTTAAAGTTTTCACTGGTAAAAGAAGCTCCCTTGTTTAATGTAATTTCTGACACTGAGTTACCACTAATAGGTAATAAACATTCTTGGGGACCAATAACTATGGTTGGATTTTTTCTTGGTTTTTTGATTTCTGCATTAATTGTTTACATAATTGGTGTTTATAAAGAGTTAATCTCATAATCATGTCTTTTATTTCAAATTATAGAATCAATCAGGTTAGAAATGACTTAGAGTTATTGTTGATTTTAGCTAAAAGAGATATTTCAGTTAGATATAAGCAAACTTTCCTAGGAATAATATGGGCTATTATTAAACCTTTAGTTACCATGTCGGTTTTCCTATTTGCCTTTAAGAATGTATCAAATATTAAAGATTTAGGAGGTTATCCTATACAATTAGTCATTTTTTCAGGAGTTCTATTTTGGAATTTTTTCGCAAATGCTTTTCAGTTTTCCAGTAATTCTATTTTAACAAATAGTAATTTAATTTCAAAAGTATATTTCCCTCGAATTATTATTCCAATTTCTGCCCTCAGTGTACCATTTATAGATTTTATTATTGGATTTATTATTTATCTAATTCTTAGTTTGTCTCTTAACTATCCAATATCCTATCAAATAATGTATCTGCCGATTGTATTTTTATTTCTTTCGTTATTTAGCTTGGGCTTAGGGTTAATTTTCTCATCTTTTGCTATAAAGCATCGTGATTTTCTTCAAATAATCCCCCTCATTGTTCAATATGGCTTTTTCGTAACACCTATAATTTACACATCTAATGAATTGATTTCTAAATCATGGTTTCAATATTACTTATACATTAACCCATTAGTTGGATTAGTTGAATTTTTTCGTTTTTCATTAATCCGTGGTTATCATATTCTTACATTTTACGATTTTTTTATTTCATCCATGATAAGTATAGTTGTATTTATTTTAGGTTTATTTATTTTTAAGCATAAAGAAGACACATTTGTTGATCATTTATAATGAATAGTATTGTTTCTGTAAGTTCTATTTCCAAAAAATATCAACTCCCTTTATCTAATAAAGAGGTTTCTAAATCTCTTGTGAACAGAATTTTCAGCAAAAGAGAATTTGAAGAATATTGGGCTGTAAAAGATGTATCATTTTCTTTAAATAAGGGAGATAAATTAGGGATAATTGGCAATAATGGAGCGGGAAAATCTACTTTATTGAAAATATTAAGTAAAATAACTAAGCCTACAACAGGAAAGATTGACATTAGAGGTAAGGTAGCTAGTTTGTTAGAAGTTGGTACTGGATTTCATCCAGAACTTTCTGGAAGAGATAATATTTATTTGAATGGAGCAATATTGGGCATGAGTAAAAAGCAGATTACCCAACAATTTGATGAGATTGTGGAATTTGCCGGTGATCAAATAATTAAATTTTTAGATACTCCAGTTAAACGTTATTCTTCGGGTATGTATGTAAGATTGGGATTTGCTATTTCTGCACACCTTGATCCTGATATATTAATTGTAGATGAAGTTCTAGCCGTGGGCGATGCTGATTTTCAGAAAAAATCTTTAGGCAAGATGAAAGAGGTTGCCTCTAAAGAAAAAACAATATTGTTTGTTAGCCATAATTTAACAGCAGTGGCAAATTTATGTAATAAAACATTGCATTTAGAAAAAGGATATGTAAAACAATTTGGTGAAACTGGAGAAGTGTTAAATAATTATCTATCTGCTATGCAGAATAATTTATTGGAGCAGAGCTTTGATCATATTGAAGAAGCTCCAGGTAATGACCTTGTAAGACTTAAATACGCAAAATTGACCCCAGCATTAATAGGGAATCAAATAATCGCTGACGTAAGAAATGCATTGAAAATTGATATTGAATTTTGGAATTTATTAGATGATCAAAATTTAAATATAAGCTTACATATTTTTGCTAGTACTGGCGAATGTATATTTAATGTAGGAACCCAACCTGAATTATTGAATAAAGGAGTTGTGCAAGCAAGCTTAACTATTCCTGGATACTTTTTAAATGATGGTAATTATTTGGTATCTTTTATGATTGTTAAAGACAAATCCATTGTATTATTTAATTTTGAAGAGGTCTTTAATTTTGAAATAGCTGATTATAGAGAAGATACTACTTGGTATGGAAAGTGGCCAGGTTATGTTCGACCTCAATTTGATTTTCCAATTCAACAAGTTTCTCAAAAAATATAATGTTACATGTAACTAAATCTTTTTTACCTGATTTAAAAGAATATGTAAAGTATTTGGAGAAAATTTGGGACACGCACCATTTAACAAATGATGGTCCTTTTGTTAAAGAATTAGAATATAAATTAGGTGAATATCTTGAAGTAGAGAATTTTATATTTGTAACAAATGGCACAATAGCCTTACAGTTGGCCATTAAAGCCTTAGGGTTAAACGGAAATGTTTTAACCACACCATTTTCCTACTGTGCCACGACAAATTCTTTAATATGGGAAGGTTGTAATCCCGTATTTGTCGATATAGATCCTATTTCTTTAACCGTTAATTCCCAGCAAATAAAATCCTTATCAACACAGAATTCAATATCTGGAATTCTTACTACTCATGTTTATGGGAATTGTGGAGATCTTGAAAACCAAGAAATTATGGCCAAAGAAATGGGAATTCCATTAATTTACGATGGTGCTCATGCTTTTGGAGTTAAATATAAGGGCAAATCAATTTTTAATTATGGGACCGTTAGCACTTGTAGCTTTCATGCTACTAAGGTATTTCACACGATAGAGGGTGGGTCAGTCATGACTAATGACCATAAATTGGCAGAAAAAATTAGGGGTATTAGAAGTTTTGGACATAAAAACGATGATTATTTTGATATAGGCATAAACGGCAAAAATTCAGAATTTCATGCTGCCATGGGTTTAGTTAATTTTGATAATTTCGCTAGCATTAAAAAACATAGAGAAATTTCCAGTTCTCTTTATGATTCTTTATTACACGCCCCCATTATTAAGTACTTATACAATACTGAACTAGATAGAAATTATAGCTATTATCCAATCATATTTACATCAGAAGAATTATTATTAAACGTAACTGAAAAACTAAATAATTATCAAATTTATCCTAGACGTTATTTTTATCCCTCATTAAATAATTTGCCTACTTTATCAGGAAATGTTTGTTTAAATTCCGAAGATATATCTAAACGTATTTTATGTTTGCCATTATCCGCCGATATTTCTGAAGCTGATATCGTAAAAATTTCATCTATTATAATGAGTTCACTTTAATTGAATCTCGATGTACTTGTTAATTTTTATTTCATTTATCTTATTGAATTATAAAATTTCTTCAAAAGTTTCAAACAAAACATTTGAAGAAATTATGATTTTAGGATTCTTGTTTTATTCATCTAGTATTATACTTACAGGCTATTTACTATCTGAATTTCATTTGTGGAACTCTCGAATTCTATGGTGTATAATTCCGTTTTTCTTTTCTTATTTTTTATATATTTTATTTAAAAAAAAGGTTTATTATTCTGAGGTCACAGTAAAATCTGCCTTTAAAATAACAGGGAGTACAATCCAATCAATACATTTAGAATTTTCTAAAATGAATTTATTTGAAAGAATTGTTTTCTCTATACTTTTTTGGACTATCAGTATTCTTACCGTATTTCAAGTGTATTTAATTTTCAATAGTCCGCCCAATGAGTGGGATAGTATGACAGGGCATTTAAATCGAATATTATACTTTTTAAATCAAGGAACGACTGAGCATTTTATAGGTACCAATTTTAATATTGATACTTATCCCAAAAGCTTTTGCTCTATCCAAGTGTATCCATTTTTAATGAGTGGGTATAACGAGCATTTCTTTAAACTACCTAATTTTGGTTCTTTTTGGTTGATTTGTTTTGGTACCTACGGCATATTAAAACAATTAGGGGCTTCATATAAATCAAGGCTATTTGGCAGTCTTATTGTCTTTTTATCTCCTAATATAATTATGCAATCGATATTAACTGATACTGATATTGTTTTGGGAGCCTATTTAGTTAGTATTATTTATCTCGTGTTAGCTTTCATAAATACTCAGAGACTCATATATGTATATTTTTTAGGCCTAGCCTTCGGTTTAGCATTAAGCCACAAAATCACCTTTGTATTTTCATTTATACCTCTTTTAACTATTTATTTATATTCATTTTATGCCACGGGTAATTATCATATTTTGTACAAATTAAAGCACTTTTTTTACGCACATTTATTAGGTATTGTGTTTTTTGTTGCGCCCACTGGCTATATCGCAAACTTCTTGTATTACAATCATCCTATTGGCCCAGAAGAGGCGACTAAACATCAATCTGTTGAGCGAGCTGGCAGTGTAAACAATTTATTTATTCAAGGTACGAGGAATGTAGTCAGGTATTCCTTTGATGTAATTAATTTAGACGGTTTAAGGAATTGGTCATTTGTAGAAGAAAAGCAACGGTCATTAAAATCTAAATTGATCAAATTAGACAAATATTTTAATCTAGGCTTAGAAAGTACCACTGATTTCACGATAATTCCTTTTAGTTTTAATCGAAGATTTGAATTTTTTAACGGTAGTCCCATATATGGTTCCATTTTTATCTTTTTGATATTACCTGCCATATTTATTTTCTTCAGAAGGCCAAATCTAAAAAAGGGGATCTTTTTATTAGCCTTTACTTTACATTTTATTACGTTAGCATACTCAGCTCCATATGATCCTTGGAAAGGAAGGTACATGATTAGCTCCTTGGTTTATATAGTTCCATTTTTCATCTATATTGGAGATTATTTTTTTTATAATTCACCCTCCAGATTTTTTAAATTAATCTTTGTATTTACTATTGCTATAATTTCTATTTCCGCTTTGTCTACTATTGGATTTAATTTAAGGGCATTGCCTTTTGATGCTTATGGAAAAAAATCTATTTTAAAATTAAATAGAATTGAAGCGCTAACTGTTTCTAGGCCAGATATTACTTTAGCTTATGAAAATTTCGAAAAAATAGTTCCAACTAATGCTGTAGTTGCTTTAGGGACAATTAATGATGATTACGAGTATCCTTTATGGGGAAAAGACTTTAAACGGAAGTTAATTCCGATCAATCCTTTCGGTAAGGGTTTACAAAAAATACCCAAAGAAGCTCAATATTTGTTTTTTGCTTCTAGTGTCATTAAACCAATGAAAACTGACATCAGATTGGGAACCCAATTAGATATGAAAAGTGGTATAATGGTTCCTGCCGAAGATTATTATTTAAGAAAATTACATTAAGTTTTTTGTTTTTTCTTTTGTGCAGAAGGAAACAAGATGTTATTTAAAATTAACCTGTATCCTGGAGAATTTTTATGCAAGCTCAAGTCAGTATGTTCTTCATTAACAAAATGTTGGTAGTC
>CANKVC010000014.1 GCA_947486835.1 Cytophagaceae bacterium
CTCCAAAAGCAAAGAGCCATAAGCCAATAATTCTGCTGTCGCCCAGTTTAACTGACCCTTAGCAAAATAGCCCTTTCGGTCCGCGATCACTTTTTCAATTTGCTTTAACGCAACAAATCCTTTCGGCGTCGTGGTTAATGAATTGGCCACTAAGTCGATCGTCTCCTTCGAAATGGAAGTTTTAGGCGAACTTTCAAAATCTTTTTCATTGGAAAATCTCAATAAAGACCAACGATTATCTAGTTTAAGCGGGATATAAGGAGGGCGAACTTTTTGTTTCACCATATCTAATCGAGCCTGCAACTCTGCCTTAAATTCAGCATCCATTTGCTCAGCTAATTTCGCTTCAATCTCCCCCGACTTAATTAATTTCTGTGTATATACTTCTCTTGGATTCGGATGATTTGTAATATTTGCATACAAAGTTGGCTGCGTAAAACGTGGCTCATCTGACTCATTATGCCCATTTCTGCGGTAACAAACCATGTCGACAAACACATCCTTATTAAATTCTTGTCTATATTCAGCCGCCATTTTAGAAACAAAAACGACTGCTTCAGGATCATCCCCATTCACATGAAACACGGGAGCATCTAGAATTTTAGCCACGTCGGTGCAATAAATGGCCGAACGCGCATCTTCAAAATCTGTCGTAAACCCAACCTGGTTATTGATCACAAAATGAATCGTACCACCCGTAGCATAGCCCTTCAATTTGGCCATTTGGGTTACTTCATACACAATTCCCTGACCCGCAACTGCCGCATCTCCATGAATTAAAATAGGCAAAACCTTATCATAATCACAATCATAATGTGCATCAGCGCTAGCCCGACAGAATCCTTCCACCAATGGATTCACCGCTTCTAAATGCGATGGATTGGGTGCAAGTTTTAACGAAATTTCATTTCCTTTTGGGGATATGTGTTTACTGGAATAGCCTAAATGGTATTTTACGTCGCCGTCGCCGTGAATTTGATCCGGAACATTTCCTTCAAAGCCATCGAAAATAGACTCATACGATTTATGCATGATGTTAGCCAACACATTCAATCTTCCTCGGTGCGCCATGCCAATCATCGCCTCTTTTACACCCGAATCAGCAGCCACATTAATGATGGCATCCAAACCAGCAATCGTACTTTCTCCTCCTTCTAATCCAAAACGCTTTTGTCCTAAATATTTTGTACCTAAAAAATTCTCAAAAACAACTGCCTCATTGATTTTTTGAAGGATTAGCTTCTTCTCATCTAAACTCGGCTTGAAGGTCATCGCCTCCTTTTCAATCTTATTGCGCAACCATTCTTTTTGTTGGACATCACGTATGTATGAATATTCAAAACCAATAGAACCCGCATAAATTGTATGAAGAGCATTCTGAATATTTCTAAGGGTCGTTGGACCCAAATCCATGAAGCTACCCGCTTGGAATACCGTATCTAAATCCGCATCTGAAAGTGAATAGTCCACTAAATCTAAGCGGGGCTTACGATCTTTACGAACACGAACCGGATTTGTTTGGGCCAATAAATGTCCACGAGAACGAAAAGCCTTGATCAAACTAATGACCGACATCTCTTTTTTAACATGCTGAATGTCAGAAACTTGATTAGTACTGGCGCCTGATCCTAAACTATTTTGAGAGGTCTCCCCTTTCCAGGACTGAGAAAAATCAAAACCTTTAAAAAAATCACGCCAAGAGGTGTCTACCGAATTGGGGTCTTGAATATATGCATCATACAAATCTGAAATGACTTGTGTATCTGCATTGGCAACGTAGGAAAATGGATCCATATGTATATTTCTAAGGCAAGCTGCCTAAGAACAGTTTCAATATTTATAATTATTTTGGCTTAAACGGTAATCTTAAAAATCTACGCAATTTACTACAAGCAATGTAATTATCCCATAAAAAAATGATGGATTTTCCATTTAAGTGGACAAATTTCATTTGAAAAAAGGCAAATCTAAAATGCTTTAAATTATTCTTTAATAATTTCAATTTTATCTTTCAAAAATCAAAAATATTCCAACTCTATTTAATGCCTAAATTCCGCTAATTTTCCATTTCCTGTGTCTAGCTCATAACGTAGAAAGATTTGATGAAACCCGGAGGCGGTTGTAGAAATGGATGTATTCGCTGACCCACTTATGCCAGCGGGTAAAGTGGAAACATTTTCACCTAAAAAATCATAGCCATAACCCACCTTGAAGTTTTTACCTAAAGGTGCTTCTAAGCTGCCTATTAAAGCCGGATTGCCCATTTCAGATCCTGTATTTTGCCACCAAAGGCCAAAACCCAAACGTTCTTGCCACCAGAAAACACTATATAAATCAATTTGCGTATCTAAACCTTGAATGAATCGAATTACACTACCTGATTTCAAGGCGTTACCTGATTTAGCTTTAAAAATATATTGCCCTTTGATGTACATGGGACTTGTCGACTTCCAATTCATTTCCTGCAATTGTACGGCTGGTTGACTAAAAGATAAAGTCAATTCATCTTGTTTGAGTAAAAATCCCCACCCATAGGAACCGGTTAATTCACTCGTACCACTCCGACCGATGACCGGATACTGATTGATTCCTATTTGGCCTCCCACTCTAATTTCCCGACCACGCCCAAAAGAGATGGATTTAGCCAATAGCCCCGCTAAACCTAAGTTGGACGCAATGCCACCCAAAGGCATGGCATAGGCTTGGTCTGTATTGTAAGCCAAAAAGCCCATCCCCCAGGAATTATTTTTGATCGGCCTATCAAACGAGAAATATTGTTGGGACGAGCTCGACATCCCAAACTGCTGAATCAAGGGCTTTTTTCGATAAATCCCTGTCACAGAAATAACCCCATTCGCGCCGGCCTCAGCGGGATTTAAGGACAGCGGCATAAAAGGATACACCATTCGAAGAGCTTCCTGCTGGGCTGCTGCTACATAAGCCATTAAACAAAAGCAAAAAACAAGTATTCGATTAGACATAAATAACTGACAATATGACACCCAAATTATTTTTGGAAAGTAAATTGATAAACGATGACCCAAATTTATAATTTTTAATCGCATAAAAAATGAAAGAAACAGGTAACATCTCCATTCACACCGAGAATATTTTTCCCATCATCAAAAAATTTCTCTATTCGGACCACGAGATTTTCCTTCGTGAGTTAGTTTCCAACGCAGTAGATGCCACTCAAAAAATTAAACGCTTGAGCTCCATCGGTGAATTCAACGGTGAATTAGGCGAGTTGAAGGTTAAGATTAGTTTCGACAAAGACAAGAAGACCATCACGATTTCAGATAATGGAATCGGAATGACGGCTGAAGAAATAAAAAAATACATCAACCAGATTGCTTTTTCAGGAGCGACCGAATTTGTTGAAAAATACAAAGACAAGGGGGATGACAAAGGAATTATCGGACATTTTGGTCTAGGTTTTTATTCTGCCTTCATGGTAGCTAAGGAAGTCGAGATCGTATCAAAATCATATCAAGATAAGTCTGAAGCAGCTAAATGGGTTTGTGACGGATCCACCGAATACACCATTTCTGCCGCTAAAAAGAAAACGAGGGGAACGGATATTATTTTACATATCGCTGAAGATTCAGAAGAGTTTTTAGAGGAGTTTAAATTAAAATCCATCCTGGAGAAATATGGCAAATTCTTGCCTGTTGAGATAGAGTTTAACGAGAAGGTCATCAATAACCCAAATCCGATTTGGACCAAAACTCCTGCAGATTTAACAGATGAGGATTATTTGAAATTCTATGAGGAGCTTTATCCCTTCCAAGAGAAGCCCTTGTTTTGGATACATTTAAATGTTGATTATCCATTTAACCTAACCGGAATTTTATATTTCCCCAAGGTTAAAAACGAAATGCAATTGCAGCGTGAGAAGATCTCCTTATATAGCCGACAAGTATTTATTACGGATGAGGTAAAGGATATTGTTCCTGAATTTTTAATGTTGTTACATGGGGTGATTGACTCTCCCGATATTCCATTAAATGTTTCGAGAAGTTTCTTGCAAGCTGACTCAAATGTGAAGAAAATCAATAGCTACATTACGAAGAAAGTAGCTGATAAATTACAAGAATTATTCAAATCTGATCGCCCGGCTTTTGAAGAGAAATTTGCCAGCATAGGCCTATTTGTTAAATATGGCATGATTTCAGATGAGAAATTCATGGAAAAAGCGAAGGATTTTTGTTTAGTTCAGGATACGTCGAGCAAATACTTTACGCTAGACGAATATGCGGAAGAAGTACAAGCCGCGCAGACCGACAAAGACGGAAATAAGGTTTATTTGTATACAACAGACCAAGAACAGCAGGATGCCTTTATTCAATCGGCGAGTCAAAAAGGCTATTCAGTTTTGAAAATGGATAATATGATTGACAGTCATTTTATCAATACCATTGAAACCAAAATTGAAAAAACGCAGTGGAAGAGAGTCGACGCAGATGCGGTAGATAAATTGATCGATACAGGGATAAACCTTGAAGCTATATTAACAGATGCACAAAAGGAATCCGTTAAAAAAGTATTTGAGGATACGCTGCAAGACAAGCAAAAGATTGTTGCCGTAGAAGCGATGTCACCAGATGAACTTCCGGCTATTGTTACTCAAAATGAGTTTATGCGCCGTATGAGTGATATGTCCAAAACCGGTGGCGGTGGAATGGGGATGTTTGGTGCCATGCCAAATACCTACAACATTACCATTAATGCCAATCACCCATTGATCAGTAAATTGGCCGATTTAAAATCAGAAGATGAGCAAAAGGCTTTAGCCAAGCAAATTTCAGATTTAGCGCTGCTATCTCAAAATTTATTGACAGGTTCTGATCTAACAGCGTTTATCAAAAGAACGGTGGGTGGGTTTTAGCCATTGACAAAAGGGAAAATAGGTTTTACCTATTTCCCCTTTTGTTCATTTTACTGCTTCCTTACAATCAATTTCTTGGTAGCGACCGAACGACCGTCGATGCTCAACTGATACATATACATTCCGCTATTTAATTCACGCAATGGAATATGTGTGGTTTTTTGATCTTTTTCCAACACCGCCTCTTTAACTTCTTGACCTAAGACATTGTAAAAGGTCAATTTAACCTCACGTACGGAGGAAGCAATTTGAAAGTCGATGTCAACAAAATCTAACGCTGGATTGGGATATACATGAGAAACCCAAACGCGATCGTTTGAGAACAAATAATTTTCCGAACTATTTCTATTTTGAATCTGCGCCATGGCCGAATTCCCAACCAATAGGCTTGCAAAAAACAAAAGGCTAAAAAAGCAGGTTCGTAAATTATTTTTCATTCCAAAAGATTATTCTCAAAGGTAAGCCTTTCTATTAAATGTGTGCGTTAGGCCATTACTCAAAAGCCTATTAATGGCAAATTTTAAGGTTTTTTAACAGTATTTGTGTACTTCACTCGCTCCAACAAATATGTCAAAGTTACTTTTTCCTTATCCCGCCATTTAAATCCATCCAAGTATTGTAAATCTTCGGTCCACTCCTTAGGCGGAATGAATTTAGCTTCGGGCTTGGTGATAAACGTAATCTTTTTCACTTTATTGTCCTCAAAAAATAAATTCATCCGACTGCACTCGACTCGATTCATCCCGGTCGTTATCTTTTTTTCATCCATCACGTAGTAAATACTTTCCCCATTTCCTTCTACATTGACGCGCTTCAACTTACTTTCTGGGTCAAAAAAGACCCAAACTTTTCGGCCTTTGATTTGATTAAAATGGTCCGCAGAGTCCTTAGAAATAACAAACGATTTACCCCGAAGACGCATTTCCTTCAACTTTTGATTCGTGAGAAACAAGGATATCGAATCCGCCTGTGACTGGGAATCATTCGTCCACAAAATAGGCTTTTGATAAAAGTGAATGACAGAATCCGTCACATCATAGGCAAGTGAATCGCATTTAGCCGACAAATCGGATTTGTAGAGCAAGACATTTTTATACGCATATAACTTACGAATCGAATCTTTCTTATTGTTTAAAGAAACCAAGGTGTCCGCCGTTAAATACAACGTGTCCTTTTCCATGATGTTCTTCATTAAGGCATGCCCATATACGCGGGTGAGACCCGTTTTTCCTGCATATCGACCATGATCCCCGGTTAAAATCACTTTTTCCTTTTGGCTTAAAAACTCAACCCGCCCCCTGGCAACGCCAATTTGAGTCGGTGAGTCATAAAATAAGGTATCTGCCGACAGAATATATTCATCCGTTTTAGCCGTGGAGCGACCCGTGAAATTGGACACCTTCGTTTGCGTATTATAGAATCCAGCTGACGTCAAGACGGTGTCTTTTTTACTGATAATCTCTGTGGGACATATAAAATAGGCCTCTTTTGATGCTGTATTATACCGCATGGAATCAGCTCGAACCGCACCACCATCTTTGTCGATGACGCGAACCTTTTCCTTAAATAAAAAATTCTTAGTCACTGTATTGTAAAATCCTTCCTTGGATGTCAACGTAGATTTCTTGTCAATAATCTTTGCTCCCGTATGGTAAATGGCCATTTTTGAGTTCAAGTCGTAGTCAAGTTTATTCGTATTTAAGATGATGGTATGGTCATCAAGTTTCACGCGCCCAGACATAAACGCCTGGCGCATATCCCCATTGTATAAAGCCGTATCACCTGTAATGGTCACGGTATCTGCTTGAATGATTTTCACATGGCCATAAGCTTCTACATTGTTGGTCGTTGAGTTCAGAACTGCCTGATCACAACTCAAAGTTGTTGTACCCTGGCGCAACAATACGTGCCCCAAAAGCTCCTTTCGCATAACTAAATCTTGTTGGTATCCTTTTAAGCTATCCGCCCGTATTAATTCTACTTGGCTTTGTCCCTGACTTATCCAAGGCAAAACCAAAAAGAAAAACATTAAAATTCTAATAATATACGGCATCTTAAAAGCGAATCGTTAATTTCGCTAATTGTTTTGAACGCGCAATTTACCAATTTTATGCTGGAAGATTTTATCAATTTTGTCCAAAAAGAGAATTTATTCAAGCCAGATCAAAAAATACTGATTGCGGTCAGTGGGGGAATTGATTCCATTATATTATCCAAATTATTTTCTTTAGCCAAATTTAATTTTGGTATCGCGCATGTAAATTTTAGTTTACGCGGAGAAGAGTCATTGGCTGATGAGGTATTTGTAAAAAAGTTTGCCAAAACACTAAAAGTCCCCTACCACACGATATGTTTTGACACAAATGCCTTCGCTGAAAAGGAAAAGTTATCGACCCAAGTAGCGGCCAGAATTCTTCGCTATACTTGGTTTGAAGAAATCAGAATTAAACATAATTATGATTTTATAGCGACCGGTCATCACCAATTGGACAGTGCCGAAACGATGTTGATCAACCTCACTAGAGGAACGGGCCTGGCGGGATTTCACGGAATCCCCATAAAAAATGGGCACATCATTAGGCCTCTTTCTTTTGCAAGTCAGGAGAAGATCTATGATTTTGTAGTCGAACAAAAATTGGCTTGGCGGGAAGATTCAAGTAATTCTACGACTAAATACCAACGGAATTTCATTCGGCATGAAATTATGCCAAAATTCCAGGAGTTAAATCCACAATTTGAACAAACGCTTGCAGACACCAGTGAAAAAATTCGAAATATCGAACATTGGATCTCAGCGGAATTAAATGAATTTAAAGGGAATCAAGTGACCAATGATGCCGATGGCAATATTTACGTACCTTTCGGCGATGAATTTTCAGTAGAAAAATGGATGGTAATCGCCCAACAATATCTACAGGAATTCAATTTTTCTTTTGGGGTGATCAATCAAATTTTAGCCCATCCCACTGATAAGGTGGGGAAACTCTTTGAATCGCCGAGTCATATTCTAAATATCGACCGAAATCAATGGGTCATTAGTCCTAAAGATCACGCAGCATTCAAGCCTATCTTAATCCAAGAGGAAGATGAAACTGTTGAATTTGGATCCAACGAACTACATATTTTTATCGAGGAAAATAATGAATCATTTGTGCCATCTACTTCCCCCAATTTTGCTTGCTTAGATGCAGATAGCCTAGAATTTCCATTAGAAATTAGAAAATATCAAGAGGGAGATTGGTTTTGCCCTTTAGGCATGAATTCCAAAAAACTGATTTCAGATTTTTTAACGGATAAGAAAGTGCCCTTGAACATCAAAAAAAATACGCAAATCCTACTCAGCAAAGGATCTATTGTTTGGGTGATGGGACATCGAATCGACAATCGGAATAAGGTAAGTGATAAAACGGAGACGGTGATGATTTTAGAAATTCGTCCCAAGTAAAATTCGTTTCCAATTAAAAAAAAATCTGAAAACCGTGTTGATTTGTCCATTGAAACAAGGAGGCAGCTATCGTATTAGCCTCGCTATCGTATCAATTTTCGATATTGCTCCGTACGAATCGGATCCAATAAACTCAAATACGCGAAGGCTTGTTGGCGCTCCGAAACTGTCGCCTCATCCATAATAGAATAAATCTCATCCGACTTGGCATCAAAAAACACACGGATGTTAGCCGCGCCAGGTCTTAATTGGTTCACCGTTCGAATCTGATTCAGCAAATCTAAAATTCCTTTCCGCGTATCATCAGGTTTTTCCTTAAATGAATCCAATAAAATCCGATGGTAGATATAATTCACTTCGCGCATCCCTTGCACTTGTTGATTAATCAAATTTTCAGCAATTGACAAGCGAGATCGAACGTCGGTAACCACACCCCAGCCTGATCCCGAAGTCTGAGCAAGGTTTGTTAAATTATTCAATTTTTGAACAAAGAAATCGCCGCCATATTTACCAAAAGAATCGTAGTGATACGCGCAAGACAAATAGGCATAATAGGCCAACAAGGAGCTTAAATTATCAATAAAAGAATTGTCATTGTAGGTAATAGGTGTACCTGTTTGAAACTTGAAATTAAAACTCTTATCAATCATATTCAAAATGACTGTTTCATAGGAAGTCCCATAAACGGGTCTTAATACTTGGACGCGTGCATTCGCTTCAAAATCCCCTTGGGCAGAGGCTTTTGTTAACAATAAATTAATGCTTAATTTGATTTTTTCTTCAGGCGCAAAATTGTCCATGGACCAGCGACGGCCCGATAGAAAATCTTGAGCGGTTCGCTGCAATTCAGTATAAATTTGGGATGATCCTCGCTGTTGGTCGAGCTGCAATTGCTCTGTATTGATCGTAACCGAAGTTTCAAGCTCCTGAGCGTTTAACACTCGGGAGCCTAAGAAGCATAGAATTACAAGTAAAAAAGATTTCATAGTGAAATCATTCGGAAAATATTATTTCTCTTCGGTACCCTCTTCGCGTACACGATAATCAACTTTATCCGTTAAAAAATCGTCTATCGCTAAAGCCGATGGCTTAGGCATACGCTCATAATATTTTGAAATTTCGATCTGCTCACGGTTTTCGAAAATTTCTTCCAAATTATCCACAGAAGAAGCGAATTCAGACAATTTGCCCGACAACTCCTCTTTCATTTTGCTTGAGATTTGACGCGCTCTTTGTCCTATAATAGACACAGACTCATATACATTTCCTGTCTTTACAGCAATTTTATCAACATCACGTGTAATGATGGATGGATTTGTTTGGATCTTAGACATCTCGTTATTTTTTTAAATTAAGATTGCAAAATTATATAATTTCTAGGACAAAAACTACTGAGGTCCAGTAGCCACTTTTGACGTATTAGACTTCTCCTTTTCTAACATGGCCTTATACTCAGCCTCCAATTTAGCAATTCGGTCCACTTCCTTATTGCTCATTTCATACATCTTCTCTCCTTCTTTCAAGTAGGCACTTTGAGGATACTTATCGATTAAATCCAAATAAAATTTGGACGCTTCTGCGTAACGCTCTTTTTGCTTAGATTCAATCGTGCTCTTGGCCAAATCATACTGCGCCAATACCTTCATATAAGCCATCTCCTCACTATAATCCGAATCTGGGAAATCACGTTGAAAATTGGTAATCTCAATCACAGACGACTTTAAAGACGCAATGTTAAAAGGTGAAGTTTTATAATAAAGCTTCGCTTTTTCATACGCTTTCTTCTCTAATTTTTTCCTTAATTCTTTAATGATATTGGTACAATCTTCCTTAAACTTCGTCTCAGGATAATTATTTAGATACGATTGGATTTCATTTATCGCCGCCAAGGTGCCCGTTTGATCCAAATTGAAATTGGGTGAATCTTTATACAAAGAATAGGCCGACATGTAAATCGCCTCCTCAGCAAACTCAGAACGAGAAAAAACTTCCGCAAACTTCTTGAAATGGGAACTAGCTAAGGTATAACTACCTAAATTAAAATCACAATTAGCTTGGTAAAAAGTGGCCAACTCCTGAGTCGAGTCACCTTTCATTAAAGGCATAATCTCGTCAAAAAGGATACCTGCCTTAGTAAAATCTTTCTTTTTATAGTAATTGACCGCCGCCTTATACTTGGTAGGCAAATCAGCACTTTTTCTAAATTTCTCAAATTTACCGCATGAACTTAAGCCCATCACAGCAACGAATCCCACTAAAATATATTTTTTCAAATTCATAAGATCGCAAAGATAATCATATTTGTTTTACCTACCGAATTAAACTGACTTACTAAATTGCAAATGATACAATTGAGCATATAAACCATTTAATTTTAATAATTTTTCATGTGTTCCCCGCTCTTTTATCTCCCCTTTATCCATCACCAAAATCTGGTTTGCATGTCGGATCGTAGACAAACGATGTGCAATAACCACCGAAGTTCTCCCTTTCATTAAAGTAGAAATGGCCGACTGGATAAGCAATTCAGATTCAGTATCCACAGAACTTGTCGCCTCATCCAACACAATGATTTTAGGATTATGTACCAGCGCCCGAACAAAAGAAATCAATTGGCGCTGACCTACACTCAACGTAGCCCCTCTTTCCATCACCTCATAGTCATATCCACCCGGTAAACTTAAAATAAAATCATGTACGCCAACCGCCTTAGCCGCCTCCACAATTTGTTCATGCGTTATTTCAGTATCACCCAAATGAATGTTATAGGCAATGGACGAACTAAACAAAAATACATCTTGCAAGACCACCGATATATGCTTTCGCAAACTGCCAATTTCATAATCCGGTAAAGCCACTCCGTCAATTTCAATAATTCCAGATTGGACATCATACATCCTACTTAATAAGCCAATAATAGATGATTTTCCTGCACCCGTCGCGCCTACAATCGCCACCGTAGAACCAGGTTTCACTTCAAAACTCACATTTTTAACCACATATTCAGGTTCAATATAAGCAAAACTAACCTCCTTGAATTGAATATGTCCTTTCAATTGGTTGGCCAGAACCACGCCATTATTTTGAATGTAATCCTCCGAATCTAACAAAGTCAAAATCCTTTCCGTACTGACTATCCCCATTTGTAAGGTATTAAAGCGGTCGGCCAACATACGAATGGGTCTAAAAAACAAATTGATAAACATAATAAACGCAGTCAATGTACCTACCGTAATTTGTTCTTTTAAAATATACGTGGACGCCATCCATACAATTAACCCAGAACCCACAGCAGCAATCACATCAGCCACCGGAAAATATAAGGAATAGGCCAAAATCCCTTTGATATTAGCATCCCGATGAGCAACATTAATTTGATCAAACTTCTTCAATTCCCGCTCCTCTGCGTGGAAAAGTTGGACCACCATCATGCCCGAAATATGTTCCTGCACAAATGAATTCAAGTTAGCTACAGCCAATCGAACCTCATTAAACGATTTTTTAATGTATTCTTTGAACACATACGTGGAAAAAACCATAAAAGGTACCGTGGCCAAAATAACGAGTGTCAAACGCCAATCCGTATAAAACATGACGCCAACAATCAAAACCAACTGCAGTAAATCACCCGCAATCGAGGCCAAACCCTCCGAAAAAACATCATTTAAAGTCTCTATATCAGAAACCGTCCTCGTCACCAATCGGCCGATCGGCGTTTGATCAAAAAAGGACAATTTGAGATGTACAATTTTATTGTATAACTGAACACGAATATCTTTAATCACTGTTTGACCCAAATAACCCGCCAAATAACTCGTAGAAAATTGTAAGCCCGTATGTAAAAACAACACCCCAAGCATGTAAAAAAACATTCGAATAAGATTGGAAATTTGATCCGCTGAAACATAGTGATCTAACGTATAGCGAATCAATAAGGGAACGGCTGGAGAAACAGCAGCCATGCAAAGAATTAAAAAAACCAATAACCAAAAGGTGAATTGATATGGCTTTAAAAATCCATAAATACGGCGAATAATGCGAAGATCAACTATCTTACCTTGAGTGGAATCTTTCAAGACTTAGCATTGGGTTGAGGTAAGTCATCAGAAAATGTAGGCAATGAGGTTTGGCATGAACCACACCCTTTTGCACAACCCGCATTTGACTGGGCAAAAAAGGCGTTATATACCATTCTGATCACATAGAATACAGCTGCAGCAAAAACAATAAAAATTAAAATTCCTTCCATCACTAGTCTAAAAACCATTTGCGTTGCAAAGTTGCTAAAAATTCATCAAAAATAGGTCCAGCTCCGATAATTTCTCCACTAAAAATTACATCCTCACCCCCACTGAAATTAGTCACCCGACCTCCGGCCTCCTCTATAATTATTTTTCCTGCTGCCACATCCCAAGGCTTTAGATTCGCCTCAAAAAATCCTTCAAATCGACCGCAAGCCGTGTAGGCTAAATCAATCGAAGCCGCACCCATCCTTCGGAGACCATGCGATTTTTGCATTAACTCCTTTAATAAATCCAAGTAACGATCCTGATATGAAAAATCATAATAAGGGAATCCTGTCGCCAACAAACTCGTCGATAACGTTTCAGCTGTTGATACATGAATCGATTTATCGTTCAAAAATGCGCCATTTCCTTTGGATGCACAAAACATCTCATTCTGATTAGGCTCATAAATCATGCCTAAAATGGGCTGCTTGTTGTAAATCAATCCCACTGAAACCGCATAAACAGGTAATCCATGTAAGAAATTCGTCGTGCCATCTAAAGGATCAATGACCCAATAATACCCGTTGCCAACCTCATCGTAAGTAGAATCACTCTCTTCAGCGATAAATTGTGCTTCTGGAAAAATGGCCGACAAACCCTCCTTTAATTTCGATTCGGCTTGTTGGTCTACAAATGAAACCAAGTCATTCGTTCCCTTGTATATGATATCTCCTGATTTTACTTGGCTGATTGCCGACTGAATCCATTGACCCGTTTCTCTAACGCAAGGCAAAGCCTTCGCTAATAAAGCCTTTGAATCCATCATAAATACTATTTAGGAGCGTTTAATTTAGCTACTTTGGGGCTTAATGCTTGAAGCCAATCAGCCACAATTTGTTGCGTTTCCTTCAAATAAACATCTTTTGCATGTTTATCGGCCGTCGATTTCGCTTTCTTATCTGCATCTGTTTCAGAGGTCGTAGGCCCATTGCCACCCGACAATGCATCCTCTACCGCTTGAGCTTCATCCGGCTTTTTCTTTTGATCATCCAATTCCTTTTTCCGCTTGGTCAAATTCAAAGAAATGGAATTGGTTTCTTTTATTTTTTTCCAACGGTTAAAATCGTCTTTTAATTTCACCAAATCTGGTTTCGTTTTCAAACGAACATTAAAGCCCGTTTGCACTTTGGAAAGTACCGCTGGGTTAACATGCAAAGTGGGTGTAAAGATCGTAGAAGCAATCATATCCCAAGGCAATGCGCTTGGCTGAGAACTTTCCCCAAACTCCTCAGCTGAAAATGCCGATGGCATCGCAAAATCAGGACTCACTCCTTTATGTTGGGTTGAACTGCCATTGATGCGATAAAATTTCTCTAAGGTAATTTTCAATTGGCCTACAGGCTCTTTTTCGTTGGCCATGTAATTGTCTAAATCAACGACCGACTGAACCGTACCTTTTCCGTAAGATTGCTCGCCTACGATTATACCCCGCTTATAATCTTGAATAGCAGCGGCAAAAATCTCCGAAGCTGAAGCAGAAAAACGATTGATCATAATCGCCATGGGTCCATCGTAAGATTGCTCAATGTCACGGTCTAGTTCTTGGGTTATTTTTCCATCCGATTGTTTTCTTTGAACAACAGGTCCTTTGGTAATAAACAAACCCGTTAAATCGATTGCCTCAATTAACGAACCACCCCCATTGTTACGAAGATCCACAATCAGGGCATCGATTCCTTCTTGCTTAAATTCACCTAAAAATCTCTTTACATCTGATGTGGTCGATTTGAAATCTGCCTCACGTTTTCTAGCTCCCTCAAAATCTCGGTAAAACATCGGAATGGTAATCAATCCTAATTTGATTTTTTTATCTCCTTGATTGAAAACCAACACTTCTTTCTTCGCTGTTTGCTCTTCCAACTTTATTTTTTCACGAACAATTCGGATCTCGTTGGTCGGCGAACCCGTAACCCCGGAAGCAGGAAGAATTTTAAGTCGGACCACAGTGCCTTTAGGCCCACGAATTAATTTGACGGCGTCATCGGTAAACCAACCGATCACATCGACAAAACTACCATCATCGCCTTGGGCTACCCCCACAATACGGTCTTTGGGATTAATTAATTTACTTCTAAAGGCTGGGCCACCTGGAACCAAATCCTGAATGGTCACATAATCACCCTCTAAACGAAGCGTTGCCCCTATACCTTCAAAGCTTTGAGCCATGTCCTTGTTGAACTCCTGGGCTGCTTTCGGTATCATGTAAGAAGTATGCGGATCAATACTTTCCGTATATGCATTCATGAAAATTTGGAATACATCTTCCGATTTCGTGCGTGCCATATATTTTTCTGACCTAGCATAGCGATCCTTCATTTCACGAACGGCAGTGGTATCCGCCTTGCCGCCAATTTTCCAATCTAGGAATTGACGTTTAATATCTTTGCGCCAAAAATCGTTTAGCTCATCCGCAGAATTGGCCCAAACGGCTTTATCTCGATTAGGCTGATACGTTTCATCCGCGTTAAAGTCAAAAGGTTTATTTAAAACAGCATGAATAAACGCGTAACGCTCCTTGTACCGTGTTTGATATAAATTATAAATTTGGAAAGCTGAGGTAAGATCCCCAGCGCTGAGTTGCTCGTCGATGGTAAATCTAAACTTTTCTAAATCTTCAATGTCAGAAGCAATAAAAAATACTTTATTAGGATCAAGCTCCTTAATGTACGCATCATAAATTTTAGAAGACAAAGAATCATTAACAGCTATTTTGCGGTAATGATAATTGCTCAAAATCCCAAAAACCAATCGCTCGACCTTTTTCTGAGTTTCCGTTGGTTTTAAATCACCCTCTTGGTAACGGGCATTGCTACTAGGTAAATCTCCTTGCGTTTTGCCGTGAAGAAAAAGGACAAAAATGAAAGATATGGGAATTAAAAGCGGCAGTATCTTCTTCATAAATTTTGTAATGTTTCAAACTTATTTTTCTATTTCTAAAAGTTCTACTTCAAAAACTAAAGCAGAATAAGGTTTAATCGTTTGACCTCCTCCACGAATTCCATACGCTAATTCTTGAGGAATGTATAATTTCCACTTAGAACCCACTGGCATTAATTGGAGCGCCTCAACCCAACCTGGTATCACACCTGAAACTGGAAATGAAACTGGCTCACCTCGTTGGACCGATGAATCAAACACTGATCCATCAATCAAAGTTCCGTGATAATGAGTCTTAACTTTATCCGTGGCTAAAGGTTTTGGACCTGTACCCATTTTAATCACTTTATATTGCAAACCACTCGCTGTGGTCATGACAGAATCCTTCTTTTTGTTATCCGCCAAAAACTTTTCGCCAATCTCTTTATTGGGCAAAAACTGCTTGGCCGTTTCAGCCGTTTGGCGCTCTTGATTTTTCATCATAAACGTATTCATGATGTTTTGACATTCAGCCTCAGTTAAAACTAATTTTCCACCTTGAGAAGCTGAAGCAAATCCTTTAGCAACCATGTCGACATTCAAGCTAATATTTTGTGATTTAAAATTTCCAGCCACCAAAACACCCACCGCATAGGAAACGGAGTCTAAAGCAGAATTAAATTTCATGACCGATTTGGTCGCATCAGATGTTTTAGCTTTTGGAGCAACCGCATTAATTTTTGGTTTTGAACTTTTATTAGCAGGAACTTTTGTTTGGGCTAACAATGAAAAAGTGGATGAAAACATCGCACACAGAATAATAAGCGTTAAATAAGGGAATTTCATATTAATTTAATTAGGTAAATAAAGTTTCGAAGATAATGAAAAATGACTCTTTCCCAAGAATTTTAACGCCAATTAACAAGGGAAATTTTAAACATATTTTATCAATCTAAAAAAAGTCTACATTTAAAGGTCTTTTTTTGAGTTTTTTATGGGAATATTCAAATTTCGTGACTAATTTTGCACCCGAATTTAGTACAATTTATCAAAATCAATAAACCATCATTTCCATATGGCATCAGTAAGACCAGATGAAGTTTCAGCCATCCTTAGGGAGCAGTTATCGCAGGCTAAAACGCAAGCAGAATTAGAAGAAATAGGCACCGTACTCCAAGTGGGTGATGGTGTGGCCCGTATTTACGGTCTTTCGAATGTTCAAGCCGGAGAATTAATTGTGTTCGAAAATGGCTTAAAGGCATTAGCCTTGAACTTAGAGGAGGACAATGTAGGAGCCGTACTTTTAGGGGATTCCAAATTAGTAAAAGAGGGTGATACTGTGAAGAGAACCAATATGATTGCTTCTGTTCAGGTAGGTGATGGGATTTTGGGTCGTGT
Source organism: Cytophagaceae bacterium (assembly GCA_947486835.1). Taxonomy (GTDB): domain Bacteria; phylum Bacteroidota; class Bacteroidia; order Cytophagales; family Spirosomataceae; genus Aquirufa. Next base: position 16,877 of record CANKVC010000014.1, read on the forward strand.
TGTGAATACCTTAGGAGAGCCAATTGATGGCCATGGACCTATCACGGGTACTTTATATGAAATGCCTTTGGAGCGTAAAGCACCGGGAGTAATTTTCCGCCAACCGGTTACCGAGCCATTGCAAACGGGAATTAAAGCGATAGATGCGATGATTCCAGTAGGACGTGGTCAGCGTGAGCTTGTGATTGGCGATCGTCAAACAGGAAAAACAGCTGTTTGCATTGATACCATTATTAATCAAAAAAAATTTTTCGATAAAGGGGAGCCGGTTTATTGTATTTACGTGGCTATTGGTCAAAAAGCAAGTACCATTAAGCAAGTAGAGCAAACTTTACGTAAGGCTGGAGCGATGGACTATACGGTAGTTGTGTCAGCTTCTGCTGCTGATCCTGCGCCAATGCAGTTTTATGCTCCATTTACAGGTGCAGCCATCGGCGAATTTTTCCGTGATACCGGTAGACCTGCATTAGTTGTTTATGATGATTTATCAAAGCAAGCAGTAGCTTACCGTGAAGTTTCATTATTGCTTCGTCGCCCACCAGGACGTGAAGCTTATCCTGGAGACGTTTTTTATCTACACTCGCGTTTATTAGAGCGTGCGGCTAAGATCAATAGCTCAGATGATATCGCAAGATCGATGAATGATTTACCCGATTCTATTAAAGGAATTGTTAAAGGGGGTGGTTCATTAACAGCTCTTCCAATCATTGAAACTCAAGCCGGTGACGTTTCTGCCTATATTCCTACCAACGTGATTTCGATTACGGATGGTCAGATTTTCTTAGAGACTAATTTATTTAATGCGGGTATTCGTCCGGCGATCAACGTAGGTATTTCGGTATCACGTGTGGGAGGTAATGCTCAGATTAAATCGATGAAAAAAGTAGCTGGTACCTTAAAATTAGATCAAGCGCAGTTCCGTGAATTGGAGGCCTTCTCTAAATTTGGTTCAGATTTAGATGCATCTACCAAATTAACGATCGACCGTGGTCGTCGTAATTTAGAAATGTTAAAGCAACCTCAATTTGCTCCTCAACGAGTGGAAGATCAGGTGGCGATGATTTACTTAGCAACGACTGGAGCTTTGGATTTAATTCCTGAGAACAAGGTTCGTGAATTTGAAAAAGATTATATTCAAGTACTTCGCGCTACTGAAAAAGCAACATTAGATGCTTTAGGTGCAGGTAAATTTGATGATACCTTAACAGCCACGCTTAAGAGAGTAGGTAAAGAAGTAGGTGCTAAATACGCAGTTTAAAAATTAGAATACTATGGCTTCCTTAAAAGAAGTAAGAAATAGAATTGTATCGGTTAATTCGACCCAACAAATCACTAAAGCCATGAAAATGGTTTCAGCGGCTAAGTTGAGACGCGCGCAAGACGCCATTAGCCAGATGCGCCCTTACGCCAAAAAATTATCTGAAATGATTTCAACCGTATCTGCCCAAACAGAAGCGGGACAATCAAATCCATTTACGGAAGTACGTGAAGTTAAAAACGTATTAATCGTGGTGGTTACTTCAGATAGAGGTTTGTGTGGAGCATTTAATGCGAATGTCGGTAAGGCTACAATGGCCTTAGTGGATGCTAAATATGCAGCTTTACAAGCTTCCGGAAATGTAACTGTTTTGCCTTTGGGTAAAAAAGGAGGCGAATATTTAGGCAGAAGAGGTTTCAAAATTGAAGATAAATATATTGATATTTTCACCCGCTTAAATTTTGGCAATGTCCGTGAGATTGGTGAAATGATTTTAACTGATTTTACAGAGAAAAAATACGATGTCGTTGAGGTCTTATTTAATTATTCCAAAAACGTAGCGACTCAAATTATTGAAACAGAGCAATTGTTGCCAATGGTGCCATTAGTGGCGGAAACAAAATCCATTTCTGTGGATTATATTTTTGAGCCGACAGAAGAGGAAATTATCCAAGAATTGATTCCAAAATCAATTAAACTTTCAATTTTCAGAGCTTTATTGGAGTCTAATGCATCTGAGCATGGGGCCCGAATGACAGCCATGGACAAAGCCACTGAAAATGCTGGCGAATTAATTAAAGCATTAAAATTAGAATATAACCGTTCACGCCAAGCAGCCATTACCAAGGAAATCTTGGAGATTGTGGGTGGTGCAGAGGCTTTATCCGCATAAGCAATGAAAAAGATTTTGATGATGACCCTACTATTAGGGATGATGTTTAACTCCTATGGACAAGGAATTAAAATTCCTGCACCAAGTCCTGGGCAAACAATTAAACAAGATTTCTCTCTTTCAACCATCGAGGTCGTTTATTCTAGGCCTGTGATTAAGGGGCGTAAAATATTTGGCGATATTGTTCCCTTTGGCAAATTATGGAGAACGGGAGCTAATTCCCCTACCAAATTTACTTTTGGGGAAGATGTCAAAGTGGGTGGTCAATCGCTAAAAGCGGGATCTTATCAGGTCATGTCCATTCCATCTGAGAAATCATGGGTCATTATTTTCAGCAAAGGAACCAATGGCGTTTTTAATTATAATGCATCGGAAGATGTATTGAAAGTTACGGTACCTTCTACCACGCTGGCTAGTTCAGTTGAGTCATTCGCTATTCAATTTTCGGATGTTACAGCGAATAAATTGAACATTCAAATGGCTTGGGAGAAAACATCCGTTTCCATTCCAGTTGAGACAGATGTGGATTCCAAGATTATGGGTTCCATAGATCGTGCCATGAACATTGATTCAAAGCCTTATTTTGAGGCGGCTTCGTATTATTTCGAAACCGGACGCGACATTAAAAAGGCATTAGAGTGGGCAACTAAAGCAGCTGAAGCTAATCCAACTGCTTATTGGGTATTTCATTTGAAAGCAAAAATTCAGGTAAAAACGGGTGATAAAGTGGGTGCAAAAGCAACCGCCTTAAAATCAATCGAATTAGCGAAAGCTGGTAAAAACGATGATTATGTAGCTTTAAATCAGAAATTAATTGATAGCTTGTAGATAAAGCATAAATAAACAGGAAAGCCTTTCTGCGAAGAAGGGCTTTTTTTAGCTAAAAATGAAAGAGGGAATTTTACACAGTACAGGTGAGGAGCAAGAGACAGCGGTTTTAGTTGCCGTGACTTCCCAAAAACAAAATGCAGCACAAACGGCTGAATACTTGGCCGAATTAGCTTTTTTAGCTAGTACCTCAGGCGTTTTAGCCTTACACTCTTTCACTCAGAATCTTGCCAAACCTGATAATAAAACCTATGTAGGAAAAGGTAAGTTTGAGGATATCATGGCGTATGTGATCGATAAGGGAGTTGACATGATCATATTCGATGATGACCTGAGTCCGTCCCAAGTACGTAATATCGAATATGCGATCGAGTTATATGGCAAAGAGATTAAGGTGCTCGACCGAAGCTTATTGATTTTAAATATTTTTGCCCAAAGAGCACAAACGGTTCAAGCCCGTACTCAAGTAGAATTAGCTCAATATCAGTATATGTTGCCGCGTTTAACGCGAATGTGGTCTCACCTTTCTAAGCAGCGTGGCGGTGTGGGAATGAGAGGTCCGGGTGAAAAAGAATTAGAAACTGACCGTCGGATTGCCAATGATCGAATTGCATTTTTGAAAGATAAGTTGGAGGCCATAGACAGACAATCATTCACTCAGAGAAAAAATAGAGATCGGATGGTGCGTGTTTCCTTAGTCGGCTACACCAATGTGGGCAAATCAACGCTGATGAGAAAATTAGCCAAGGCTGATGTATTTGCAGAAAATAAGCTTTTTGCCACCGTAGATTCTACTGTGAGAAAAGTATCTTGGGAAGGAATACCTTTTTTATTAACGGATACGGTAGGGTTTATACGTAAGCTTCCTACCTTATTGATTGAGTCGTTTAAATCTACTTTAGATGAAGTTCGAGAGGCGGATGTGCTCTTGCATATTGTCGACATATCACATCCTAATTTTGAGGAGCAGATCGAAGTGGTCCAAGGAATTTTGAATGAAATGGGGGCTGGCGATAAGCCAACGGTCTTAGTCTTCAATAAAATTGATTTATTTCCTGTGGAGGAAGTGTATTTTGAAGGGGCTGCGGTCAATGAAGATGGGGAACCTGAATTAAGTAAAATGGACCGAGTGACAGCTTTTTTAAAGCGCTCTCACTGGCAATTAGAACAGCCTAAAACAGTCTTTATTTCAGCGGAACAAAAAAGTAATTTACCTGAGTTGCGCGAGGTAATTTTGAATTTAATCAAAGATAAACACTTTCAGATTTTCCCTAATTGGCTCGAGAGCAACCATTTGCTAGGCCATAGCGATGGCTATGTTCCTGAGTCATAGATGAATTTTAAGGAGGTAAATGGCATATTGTAAATGATTTTATATTTTTGTGCACGAGTACATTTGATTTTGGCGCTGTAGTTCAACGGATAGAATAGGCGTTTCCTAAACGCTAGATACGAGTTCGATTCTCGTCGGGGCCACCATATTTTACGACATCATAGGCGTTTGCTTTACGCTTGATACGCCGGGGTCGCGCTCGACTCGATTCTCGTCGGGGCCACCATATTTCATGACATCATAGGCGTTTACTTTACGCTTGATACGCCGGGGTCGCGCTCGACTCGATTCTCGTCGGGGCCACCATATTTTACGACATCATAGGCGTTTGGTTATTTCAAAGAAAATTTTCAATTTTAGACAATTCTTCTATATTGAAACAAAACCATGAAATTATCTGAACGTTTATCCAAAAGTCCCTATTTTTTCAAAGGCAGCCATACATTATTTTTTGATTGGTTTTTAAAATTAGTCTTTTCGAAAAAGGTCAACAAAGGGGAATTCATCATAGAGGCAGGAGATATTTGCGACAAATTATTTTACATTGAGAAAGGGCTTATTAGAATCTATCGAATTGACGGCGATAAAGAAATTACTACTTGGTTTACCAAAGAAGGAGATTTTGTTACGACCGTTAATAGCTTTCATTTTGGCCAGCCTTCCAAAGAATATTTTGAGGCTATTGAAGATACCGTGATCTATTACATTAACAAAAAATCGTATTTATATTTAGTTGAGCTGAGTACTAATTTTGCTAAATTTTCGATCCATGAACTTTTTAATAATTTATGTGAGTACCAAAATCAATGTGAATATTTAAGAACACTATCAGCTCCAGATCGCTTAAAGTACATTGAAAAAGAATATCCCTATTTGCTCAAAAGGGTTAAAAATAAATACCTAAGCTCATTTTTAAATATTGAAACCACCTATCTATCGAAATTATTGAATCAAAAAATACAGGAAAATGAATAAAAAATCCCTGGTTTAAAAAACCAAGGATTTCCAATACTCCGTGTTCTAAATTATATTTTTATTTTATTAACCCCCAATCAGACAAATCAAAATAATAATCTTCATTCTCTTTAAACCTCTCCCACCTCAACTTAAATTTCTCAAATTGGGGTTCATCACAAGTTAAACTCAATAAAAACTGTTCTCCTTGATGAAGTTCCAACTGGATGAATGCCTCATGATTTGCCAATTGATAATCTAAATTATGATTAGCAATATCTTTCAACAAAACGATTTCAAATCGACTTAAATTTAAAGCTTGATCTGAAGTTTTGATCCTTAAGGCTTTCATAATGATCAAATGTAAAAGGTTTAAAAATAGTAAAAATTGGAAAATCACAACTTTTTCAAAAAAAAAAATAAAAAAATTTAAACCTAAATTAGAGAGCTGACAATAGCTGACGAAATTTGATATACTTAAAAATCCCAAGGGATTACAAACAATTCCTTAAATTGCGACAATCTAAAAAACGATGTGGGAAACAAAAGAAAATAAACTGTACAAAAAATTCAAATTTGCCGACTTCTCGGAAGCAATCCAATTTATCAATCAAATTGCTGAGCTGGCCAACCTAGTAAACCACCATCCAAGTATACTAAACAACTACAATGTCGTAGAGATTTGGTTGTGCACGCATGATGAAAACAATCAAATTACAGCCAAAGATCATGAGCTAGCCAACATGATTAATGAAATCAAATGAAACTATTTCTCATTTTTTAAGGTTAAACGGACTAGCTACCTTTTCTTTTGAATACATCCTACACATATCAGCTTTTTACGTCTAGTCAGTCTTTACCCAATCATTGGGATTCAATAGCAAAAGCCAATATCTTCCTTTCTATAAGATACCTTGAAGTTTTAGAGTCAGCCGCTCCATCTAACATGAAATGCCAATATATAGGCATTTTCAATCAAGAAGAACTGATCGGAATCGCAATAGCCCAATTCATCGACCTTTCCCATTTAGAAACCTATGGAGAACGAGACAAAAAACTCAAAACATGGGTTAGAAACTACTTATTTAGCCGCTTTTCATCCAAACTATTATTTATCGGCAATAACATGCTGTCCGGTCAAAATGCCTTTGCAGTTAAAAATGACGCATTAATCCCTGAAGTACTAAAGACCTTAAAAAATGCAGTTGCAGAATTAAATCAAAGCTTTAAAATCCACTTGACCTCCTTTAAAGATTTCATGCCTGGTGATCTGCCCTATTTTGACCAACCCGCATTCAAGAAAGATTTAAAATTTACTTCGCAGCCCAACATGATTTTTCAGATTAATCCTGCATGGGCTCATGAAGATGATTATGTAATGGCTTTAACGAAAAAATACAGAGATCAATTTAAAAGAAGTAGAAATAAAGCGTCAGGTATAGAAAAGAGAAAATTGACCCTAGACGACATAGAAGACCAACAAGAAATCATCTATGATTTGTATATGCATGTAGCTGAGAATGCTCCATTCAACACCTTTTACCTTCCCAAAAACCACTTTTACATATTAAAAGAAAAGCTTACAGATGACTTCATGCTGTACGGCTATTTCATTGATGGGAAATTAATCGGTTTTAATACCTTGATAAAAAACGGAAAAAGTTTAGATACTTACTTTCTAGGCTATGACGATAAAATTCAAAAAGAAAAAATGCTTTATCTCAACATGCTCTACGATATGATCGCATGTGGGATTAGTTTAAAATTCGAAAACATTATTTTTGGCCGAACTGCACTCGAAATAAAGAGTTCCGTAGGTGCCACAGATACGCCTATGTTTGGGTTCATGCAACATAGTCAACCATTGATCAATCAATTCCTAGGCCGAATTTTCAACTACCTAGAACCCGAAACTGCCTGGAAAAGACGCAGTCCTTATAAATAGTAAATCAGCCTTTCGGAACCCTATTTCTTGATGGGCATATTAGCCTGAACCTTTTGTCGCCAATCGATTAATAAACGATGTAGTTTATCCCTTTTAACAGGAAAATCCTTGGCCACATCATGGC
>CANKVC010000015.1 GCA_947486835.1 Cytophagaceae bacterium
GCAAAATTCAATTCGTCATCATGTATGGCAATTTGTTTGTCTTTTAAAGTAGCTGGTAGGTGATTGGAAAAAAATGGTGGATTGGAAATGATGAAATCGTACTGCTTCTTCTTGGATAATGAACGTATATCTGAATTAATTACCTGAATCTGATTATTGAACGGGCTGTTTTTTATATTCTCCCATGCCAGCGATGCAACTTCTTGATGAATTTCAATGGCATCAATACTCACTTCGGGATTCCCTTGAGCGAGCATGCAGGCTATTAATCCGCAACCAGTTCCTATGTCTAAGATTTTTCCATGGGCAAATGAGTGGGCCCATGCACCCAATATGCAAGCCTCAGTACTTATTTTTAATCCCGGATTACCATGGGCTAGGGAAAATTGTTTGAAGGTGAAGACCGATCTATTTCCTCCCATAATCTGCTGGATTTTCACCCCAATCTTCGGTTTCCCATTTTAATATTTTTGTCGCATATGGATTTTTATGAAGCCATTCTAACGCACTGTCGACCATTTTAAAAAGTTCTTCCGTGGTCGAATTACGTTCTAAATTCGTTTTTATCGCCTTTTTTTTAACCCATGAAATAGCGGTTCTTGAATCTGAATAAATGGGGAATGGGCAATTATTTTTTTTCAAATAGGCCAATCCGTGAACAATAGCTAAGAATTCACCTAAATTAACAGTGCCTAAAGGAAACGGACCCCTAAAAAATAAAACTTCTTTCGTTTCGGTATTGACGCCTTGGTATTCCAAAACACCGGGATTTCCTGCACAGGCTGCGTCGACGGAAATGGATGGCATGACAATGGTTTCACTCGTTATTTTTCTATTCTTTGAAGGGGCTGATTTTGTTTGAATGCTGGCCCAATAGTTCTTTTTGGACGCATGGAAAGCTTGCTCTTTTGTCTCAAAAGATTTGAATTGCGCATTTGGGAATCCTTTGATATTTTGCTCTGTTTCGGCCCAAGTGTCAAAAATACCGGTCTTATGACCTGCCCAAATAACATAATATTTTTGCTTTTTAGCCATATTATAAGAGTCTTGTTTTAAATATCTTGATGGCTATGGCGATCAAAATAACTCCAAAAACTTTTCTTAAAATTTGCGTCCCAGCATTTCCTAACTTCCTTTCAATCCAAACACTCGAGCGTAATACCAAATAAATGAAAATCAAATTGATGAAAATACTAATCAAGATATTCACTTCTTCAAATTGTGATTTCAGCGAAATTAATGTGGTCATAGTTCCAGCTCCAGCAATTATAGGGAATGCGAGTGGAACAATGGAATGGGACCCTGTGGTGATCGTATCATTTTTGAATATATTTCTACCTAAAGTCATTTCAAGGCCTATTAAAAATAATATTAATGCACCGGCGACAGCAAAAGAATTAGTATCCACCCCTAAAAAAGCTAGGATAAATTTTCCGGCAAAGAAAAATCCCACCATGATTAAGCCTGAAACTAAGGTTGCCTGACCTGCATGAATGTCTCCATTCTTTTTTCTTAAGTCGATGATGATGGGTATAGCACCTAAAATATCAATGACTGAAAATAAAATTAATGAAGAGGATACTATTTCTTTAAAGTTGATTTCCATTTTACGAATTGATCAGATTAAATAATTGATGAAAATCTTCAAGTGTATGGCTAGGAAAATTTGCAATTCGAATGGTATTATCTTTCCAATTTCCGTAGCCCTTTCCTAATTCAATGTTGTTTTTTAAACACAAATCCTGAAGCCTTTTTATTTGAATCGCTTCCCCTTGTAAAGCGAATACAGTGGGAAGTCGTACGGATGGATTTTCAACTAAAAATGAAAGGTTAAAAGTATTCTTTTGAGAGAAGAATTCTGTTAATAATTTTGTTTTCTCGTTCGTTTGCTGATCAATTTCGGTTAGGTTTGGAAGTAGGTGTGCCAATTTATTTAACACATATATGCTGAGTACATTAGGGGTATAGTGAGTCTGAAAAAGCTTCCGGCTTTCTTCCATTAAAAGAACATCGTTATAATGGACTTTTTTATTTAATTGGGCCGCTCTTTCAAGCGCTTTAGGCGAACAAATAAGAACCCCTAAACCCGCTGGAATCCCTAAGCATTTTTGCACAGAGGCAAACCAAACATCTGCTTCCAGCCAAGGTAAATTAATTCCTCCCATGGTCGATGTGGCGTCCACAGCAATAATGGCATCCTCGTTCAGATTAAAATCAGATCTGCATATTTTTTGTCCTGTACCATTTGAAGTTTCACTTTGGACTAAGCAGAGGGTATCAAAATCTTTCGTGCTTAATTTACTAGCCACTGATTTCAAATCATCATTAAGACCAAATTCAAATGATTCAGCATTTGGAATAATCTGATGGGCATAATGAGCCCATTTTTTCCCAAAAGCTCCATTGTATAGGTGCAGACTTTTTTCTTTAATGAGTGATTGAGCTACAATTTCCCAAGCTTCAGTGGCTGAGGATATGAAATACAATGTGTAATCCTGAGGGATGTTCCATTGTTCATGAAGGATTTGAAGCGTGTCTTTTAGCAAAACTTCAAATCGTTCACTTCGGTGATTTATGCTGACAACGCCATTTGAAAACGCCTCTTGGATAAATCCGAGGACTTCAGGATGAACCTTGGAAGGACCTGGATAAAATGAGAGCATGAATTAGAGAAATGAATAAAGTCCTAAATCGTAACCGGGTAAACCAAAACCAACAATACTGCCCTTGCATTTTGGACTCAGGTAGCTATGTGCGCGATAGGATTCTCTAGCATGTACATTAGAAATATGAATTTCTATGACAGGAGTTTTAATGGCAGAAACCGCGTCTGCTAGGGCGATAGACGTATGTGTATATCCACCAGCATTTAATAAAATACCATCATAGGAAAATCCCACTTCGTGTAATTTATTGATCATGGCACCTTCTTCATTGGATTGGAAATAAGAGATTTCAAATTCCTTTTCAAATTTATCTCGCAACACTTCAAGGTATTGTTCGAATGTTTGTTGGCCATAAATTTCAGGCTCTCTAGTGCCCAACAAATTTAAGTTGGGTCCATTCAGAATTAAGATTTTTTGACGTACCATAGAAAAAGAATTTAATAAGGGCCAATCTATATTTAGATCTAATGCGATGTAAAAATACGTATTTCTGTTAAATTTATGTGATTGTTTAAATAAATTGCCCATGTGGGAAAATGAAATTCAGACTTTTGGGCATTATTTAAGGATTGAAAGGGGCCTCTCTGGGCACTCTTTAGAGGCCTATATACGCGATATTCGGAAGTTGGCCACTTATTTGACTCCCTTACAAACGCCCATTTTGGACGTAAAAGAAAATCAGATACTTGATTTTTTAAAAGATCTACATAGCCTGGGTATTGAAGCAAGTACGCAGTCTCGTTGTTTATCGGGCATCAGAAGTTTCTTTCAGTATTTAGTTTACGAAGGAAAGATTCCAATGGATCCAACGGTGCATATTAAGAGTCCGCAAAAAGGTAGAAAATTGCCGGATACGCTTTCATTTGATGAAATCAATTTGATTTTAGAGGCCAATGATATGAGTACCAATGAAGGAGTACGGAATCGGACTATGTTAGAATTTTTATATGGGGCCGGACTTCGCGTTTCGGAATTAGTAGGTTTGAAATTGACCGATGTATACATTGAAAATGGCTTTATCAAAGTGTGTGGAAAGGGGGATAAGGAGCGTTTGGTTCCAGCGGGCCGAGATGCATTTACTTATTTGAAATTATATTTAGCGCATATTAGGCCACAAATCCCAGTAAAAAAATCCGCAGTAAATTATGTGTTTTTAAATCGGCGTGGGTCGCCATTAAGCCGAGTGATGGTATTTATTATTTGCAAAGACTTAGCACAAAAAGCGGGTATTCAAAAGACGATTAGTCCGCATACGTTTCGGCATTCTTTTGCGACACATTTGATTGAGGGTGGGGCTGATCTGAGGGCAGTTCAGGAGATGTTAGGGCATGAATCCATCTTGACTACGGAAATTTATACGCACTTAGATCGGGCTTATTTAAGCCAAATGGTGAGGGATTTCCACCCCTTGAATAAAAAATTATAGCAATTCCGAGTTTTCTTCAGGGTATGGAATGAAAACAAAATTGGTAAATTGGCCATCTAAGACAAACAGGCATGCAAATTCTTCAATGTCCTTGTAGTTTTGCACAAACAACTCCATGTTTTCTTCGGCAATTAATTTACGTTGCACAAATTCCTCCATCATGGATGCATGGTAGTTCCATTTGTTTTCGTTTAGCTCGTTGACACCAATTAACTTCTGACCTATCTCGATGGGCCTTTGGGAAGTTACAAAAATGGGGAAATCCGAAAATCCTCTTTTCTTTACTTGGTATGCGGCTTCTTTTAAGGTATCTGAGACTTTAATGAAATCGGTCGAAATGAGGCCCAAGTATTTACCATTTAAATCTGGAGAATTGGGGGCATTGGAAATGGCAGTATAATCTTCTAGCATGGCCGATTAATTCATTAATAATAGTTGGATATCTTTAACAGGTCTTTTAAATAATTTCCCAATGAAAGGATGGGTGACGTTTCCTTTATAGCAATAAACCCCTTTCATGAACGATTTTCCTTGCCAAAGCATTTCTTCAATTCCCCCTGTTTTCCCCGTTTTTAAAACAAAAGAAGTAATTAAATTACTGATGGCAAGACTGGAAGTTTTTGAGACTAAGGAAGGAATATTAGGTACACAATAATGGGTAATTCCGTATTTCGTGAAGGTTGGTTTTTTCAAATTAGTCATTTCAGAAGTTTCGAAACAGCCTCCTTGATCGATGCAAACATCAATGATCAGCGTACCCTCTTTTAAATTGGCCACCATTTCTTCTGTCACTACGCATGGAGTAATTCCAGAATCAGATCTTAAAGCGCCAATGATAACTGTGGCTTCTTGCAGGGCTTTGGGTAAATTTTCAGAATCAATGACTTGGGTAATTAATGGAAACCCAAGGGTGCTTTTTAGCCTTTGTAATTTATAAATGTCTTTGTCAAAAACTTGCATTTGAATGCCTGAATGCCATGCGGCTCTGGCAACTTGTTCCGCGACATGCCCTGATCCTAAAATAACTAAATTGAACGGTGGTACCCCTGTTACATTGCCTAGTAATATTCCGGCACCTTCTTTGTTGCGTAATAATTCACTTGCGATGGGCAATACCAATTGGCCAGCAATTTCAGCCATTATTTTGACGAAAGGGAATTCACCTCCGTTATCTTCTGCCAATTCAAGTCCAATGGCCAGGATTTTTTTTAGGTTTAATTGGTCTATTGCTTCAGAACTTAGTTGATGCTGAGAAGCACATGAAATGATGGCATGCCCCATTTGCATTAGGCTAATTTCCCCGAGGGTTGGCGCGTTAATTTTAATAATTAGTGGACATTGCCAAACTTGATTTTGACTTTCTGTTACGCTAGCACCAGCTAAAAGATAATCGGCGTCATTAAATCCTGCACGCTCACCAGCTGATTTTTCAACACATACATCATGGCCATTGGCAATGAGAAGTTGGGCCGCTTGGGGACTCAATGCAATCCGATTTTCATCCTTTGAATCTTCCTTTGGAATCCCAATTTGAATGGATTTTGCATTTTTTTTGGTCCAATTCATGGCCTCCATCGTCATGATTCCTTGTTGGGCCAATATCTCTTGAAAGGGTGTATTTTCTGTCATCATTGCCAATTGCAAGTCAATTTACGGCTAAATTCAGTCAATTGTATGATCTCAATATTGATATGTGGGATATTCCATAAACTTTCAGCTCTTTCTGGCCACTCAATAAAACATAAATGGCCCGAATCAAGGTATTCTTCGATGCCAATATCAATGGCCTCATGTATGTTTTCTAGTCGGTACAAATCAAAATGATAAATGATCTCACCTGATTCTGTTTCATAGGGATTGACCAGTGAGAAGGTCGGGCTTTGCACCCTCGTTTGCACTTTTTTTTGTAGGCCAATTTCTTTCACTAATGTGGTTTTACCCGCTCCCATTTCTCCTCTAAATAGCCATATCTTTGGCCCTTGATTGATCGCCTCTAAAAGCTGTTTTACAGCATTAGAAATATTTTCCAGCGAATATTCTATTTCAAAAATCATAATTCTATATCACCTAATTGTGGGCGAATTAATATTTCTTCAATGACTGTCGACGCACTCATCATATAAGCTGAAAATATCGTATTAGCTATATCTTCTGCAGGTATAAATCTTGAATCGGGTAGATTAACTCCATCCCAAGCGGGTGTTAGCGTAGCGCCAGGAAGGACCGCAGTGACTTTAATTCCTTGCGTTTTCAATTCTTCTCTTAATACTTTGGTAAATCCTAATAAGGCAAATTTACTGATGCAATATGATCCTCCTGCGGTATATGCCGTGATGGAAGCGGTAGAGCAGATGGTGAAAATATGTCCAGAGTTAGATTTTTGCATACTTGGTAAAATGGCTTTGGTCAAATGGTAAGCGCTATATAGGTTGGCCTCAATTTGACTTTCCAGTACGCCATCTTCCTCATTCTGAATTTGGCCTGGCAAAAAATAACCTGCATTGTTAATCAGGACATCAATCTTGGTTTCTTGATTTAAAATCCATTGAGCAAAATTGGACACCTGTTTTTTATCACTTAAATCCGCCACAAAAGTGTGCAGGAGCGGATGATTAAACTCATTTTTAAGGCTTTCTAATTTTTTTGCATTCCGGGCACAAGTAAAGACTTGAAATCCGTTTTCTAAAAACTTTTTTACTAAGGCTTTTCCAATTCCTTGACTTCCCCCACTAATTATGATTGATTTCTTCATTATCTTTGACAAAATGGTTTAATCTAAAATCCATGTCAAAATTAGGTAAATATTTAATCTTCCTAGGTAAGCTGTTCACAAATCCTGAAAAATTTAGGGTTTATTGGCCCTTAATTATGCAGGAGTGCATCGACATTGGAATAAATTCCTTACTCATAGTCGCAATCGTTTCATCTTTTTTGGGAGCGGTTACTTGTGTTCAAACGGCTGCCAATATGGACAATCCGTTTGTTCCGCAATACATTATCAGTTTAATCGTTCGAGATACCACTATTTTAGAGATGGGGCCTACGATTACCTGTGTGGTATTGGCTGGAAAAATTGGCTCTAACATTGCGGGCCAATTGGGAACCATGCGAATCACGGAACAAATAGATGCGTTGGAGGTGATGGGGATTAATTCTAGGTCTTATTTGGTACTTCCCAAAATTATTGCTGCCATGTTGACTTTTCCAATGTTGGTTACCTTAGCATGTTTTTTATCCATCTATGGAGGTTATTTGGCAGGTTGGTTGACGGGTTCAATTTCTCCTCAAGAATACATTCACGGTCTTCAATTTCAATTTAAAGGCAATTATATGTTTTTTGCCTTAATCAAATCTGTTGTGTTTTCCTTTATTGTGGTGACTATTTCTTCCTTTCAGGGTTTTTATACACAAGGTGGAGCTTACGAAGTGGGAAAGGCAAGTACATCAGCGGTAACTAACTCTTGTATCGCGATACTCATTGCTGATTATTTATTGGCCCAATTATTAATCGGCTAAACGCGATCAATACTTACTTCTGTGATCAGTTCGGAGCTAGCTGATCCTCGATAGGAACCAAATACGGGTGTGATTTCTTCTGGCAAGCATGAGGCTGCCAAGGGAATGTGATTTCCTGCCACGACTTCATGTTGGGTAGGATCATATCCGCGCCAACCGCCTCCTGGCAAGTACACTTCTACCCAAGCATGTAAATGATGCGTTTGATTAGGTACATCCACGGGAGCGATGCCTACATAATAACCACTGACAAAGCGTGTAGCTAAGCCCAGAGCTCTGCACATGGCGGAAAATAAAACAGCATAATCACGGCACGAGCCTCTCCGATTGACTAGCGTGTATTCTGCTGAATTAGGAGCACCTTCTTCCCTGATTTCATAGGCAAATTGCTTGAAGATGAATTCATTTAATTCGGACAAAAAGGAAGATGTATTCCATTTGACTTGCGAGGCAATTTGTCTTGCGGTTTGCTCCACGAGGGTACTTACCCCTTCTTGGCCTAAATAAGGACTCAGTGTTTTTTGATAGGAATGGGTGTAATTTAAGGGCAATGTTTTACTCTCAAAGGGGAAATACACAAAGTCAAAAGGATTAAATTCAGTTGTTTCGACAACTGCATTCATTTCAATCTTTAGGAAGTCCGTGGGCTCTTTAAAAAATAAGATATTTTGAATGTTTCCTTCAGGATCTAGGTTTTTAGAAATTTGAACCGGCTTTGGGTTGATATCCAAAGTGAATGAATTGATGGTCAATAACGAACTTTTTCTAGGATGCAAATATAAGACATGTGGTTCCAGGTTTACAGCGGTGCTATAATGATAGGTAAGCAAGTGCTTGATTTTTGCGATCATTTAGACGTTGGGCTAGGCACTGAAATTAAACTTTTCATCCATTCTTCGTCAATGCTTTCTAATGAATTTCTTAATGCGATATTCCACTCATCCGAAATTTTTTGCATATCTTCTTTGTATAAACGCACCTCTTTTGCCTTAAAGCTGTCTTTCTCATAAACAACTACGTCAATGGGGTAATCCACATCGTTGGTGCTTACTTGGGTCGCGTCAAATGAAAGAAAGCCCATTTTTAACGCATCTTTTAAAGATGTGTCATGGTTTAGATTTCGATTTAAAAGGGGTTTTCCATAATTTGAATTGCCAATAATCTGGTATTTTAATCCATCATTTATTTCAATCCAGTTCCCCTCTGGAAATATTAAAAACAGCTTATGTGTTGCGTCTTTTGGCATTTGACCGCCCACAATGGCATGAAGGTTAAATTGATATCCTTCTTTTTCTAAGGTTTCTCGGTCCTCATTGGCCACTTTTTTTAACATTTGACCGAAGGCTGTTGCCGCCTCATGCATATAATTATAGGCCGCCTCTTGTTCCTCTACCGTTTGATTAAAGTATATAACAGCTTTGTCTCGAACGGACCTTAGGCCAGCGGTCATGATGAAAAGGCTATGGTCTTTAATTTCATGAATCGAGATTTTTTTATTCGAATACATCTCATTTCCGGCCGTGATTCTGGTATCGGCAATGGCGATAATGCCTTCTTTAACTGTTATACCTAAGCAATATGTCATATGAGGGAACTGCGTAATTTTGCGCAATATTACGATTTTTATTTAGAAGCCTATGTTAACTTACGGGCTTAATGTCAAAATAGGTGTTAAATACTGTTTGTCCTATTTCATTGTTCTTCGATTGGAAATCATCTAAAAATTGGTGCAGCCCAGTTTTTAAAATATCGTCAATTTCAGTAAACTCAATTTCTGATAAAAGTTTTGATATTTTCTTTTCGGCCGCATTTGAATATCCATGATCGAATGAGGTTCCCGAAATGGCATAAAGTGATAATTCTGCCTCTTGTAGACAATGCACAACGGACCTAGGAAAGCTTTTGTCAAGAATTAAAAATTCAACAATATGTGTAGGACTAATCACCTTGTATTGCTGGCGAAACATATTATAGGCGGATACTGATTTTAGAACGGCCGACCACAATAAAAGGTCTAAAGGTGATCCTATGGCGTCAATATCGGGAAGTAGGGTAAAGTATTTCACATCTAAAAAACGCGTTGTTTTGTCTGCTCGCTCCAGTAATTTGCCCATCTGACCAAAATGCCAACCCTCACCTCTGGTGATCGTCGAATCCACTATTCCGTAAAATAGTTGGCTCCCCGATTTTATTTCTTCTAAAAAACCTTGGTAACGTGATATTTCCCAATTTTTACTTCCCTCTACTCGATCCTTTACCTTCCAATAAATTTGATTGACGTATTCCCACATTTCTTTTGAAATACTTTCTCGAATGGTTCGAGCATTTTCACGGGCACTATACAAACACGAAAGGATGGAGTTGGGATTGTCCACGTCAAAGGTCATAAAATGCAATACATTTTCACGATTGGCCACGGGGTAATGCTCAAAAAAATTGAAGTGGTCGGCAGTAGCGACAATTAAGGGCTCCCATTGTTCGGGCACATTGGGTGGAAGGTCTAAAGCTAAATTAAAATTGACGGAGATAAATCGCGCGTAATTATCTGCTCGCTCAATGTAACGATTCATCCAATAAATGGAGTTAGCAACTCGACTTAGCATAGGCTTTAAATTTTATTAAATGCTTGATTATCCGATGGATGCTTAAAATTATTGTTTTTTTTGAGACTTTCATCAAGCAATGAAATTATTTAAATATACTCTATTAAATCTACATTTTATCCTTGTTTTATTCCCATAAATATGGTCAAATGTTGTATTTTTACTTTGATTTATTTTTTAAGGAATTTATGTTTTACCAAAATATTCTCAAACCGCTCTTATTCTTAGTTAATCCGGAGCGTGCTCATTATTTAGTAGCCCATGGTTTGCGATTGATCATGAAAATTCCAGGTGTTTCTTTGGTTTTCCAATTCGTGTATGGGTTTAAGCATAAAAATTTAGCACGAGAGGTATTTGGTTTAAGATTTGAAAATCCGGTTGGCTTAGCCGCGGGTTTTGATAAAAATGCCTATCTGGTGGATGAATATGCTAATCTTGGATTTGGGTTTATTGAAGTGGGAACTGTTACCCCTAAGGCACAAGCTGGTAATCCTATGCCCCGACTATTCCGTTTGCCAAAAGATGAGGCCTTAATTAATCGCATGGGATTCAATAATGACGGGATGTTTGCCATGCAAAAGCGTTTGGCCGCACGAAAGTCGAAAGTGATTGTAGGCGGTAACCTGGGTAAAAATAAAGTTACCCCCAATGAAGAGGCGGAAGAGGATTATTGCTTAAGTTTTGAAACGTTGTTTGATGATGTGGATTATTTTGCGGTCAATGTAAGTTCGCCGAATACGCCCAATTTAAGAGCATTGCAAGAAAAGGAGCCTTTGAAAAAGCTGTTGATTAGGTTGCAAAAATTGAATCAGAGTAAGCAAAAGCCTAAACCAATCTTATTGAAAATTGCTCCAGATTTAACCAATGAACAATTAGATGATGTTATTGAGATTGTGTTGGAAACTAATTTAGCTGGGATCATTGCCACGAACACAACACTTTCAAGGGAGGGATTGAAGTCTCCTGCCGACCTATCTAATGAGATGGGCGGCTTAAGTGGTCGGCCATTGCGAGAAAGGTCTACTGAGGTAATCGCCTATTTGCATGACAAGTCGAAAGGTAAAATTCCTATTGTAGGTGTGGGTGGCATTCATTCTGCGGAGGATGCGATAGAAAAATTGAAAGCTGGTGCCTGTTTAATTCAGCTCTATTCTGGGTTTATATACGAAGGGCCTGGCTTGATAAAAGAAATTAATCAGGCAATCCTTAAAAATGGTTTGTAAAATGATTTTGTAAATCGAATCAAAAAGTCGAAATTTATAGATTAAAATACTTTTTTATTTATGGCCAAAAAGATCGTTAATACATCAAACACGCTTCAAATTGATTTTGAGAAGGGAGCTAAAAAGGACGGTGCTTCTGGTCCAGGTTTCTTCCGCTTTCGAATTATTTTTGCAGCTTTTTTGTTTGGGGTTGGCACTTTGTTATTGGTCGCATTTGCGTCTAATTTTTTTGTTGGCGTCGCTGATCAAAGTGAATTAGAGCAGGGTTCAATCGACGTATTAAATGGATCTGATATTCCTGTCAAGAATTTTGCAGGTTTGCTGGGAGCTAAAATCGCCCATTTCTTTTTGTTCAGGACTTTTGGTTGGTCCTCCTTTTTATTGATTCCTCTCTTTTATTTATCAGCCTTAAAATTAGGTTTTAAGCGTGAAGTATATCCTTTGGATCGCCTTTCTTGGCAAGTCTTATTTTACATTATTTGGGGGAGTTTGGTGGCAGGTTTTTTGGTGTTTCAATTGGATTTGCCTCATTCTTTGGGTGGAGGGGTAGGCTTTTTTATTAATGAAAAGCTGAACCAACTGATCGGATACCTTTCTGTATTTCTGATCATGTTTGTTGGCTTTGTCTTCTTGGTTATTTTTTATCAACTAAACCCTAAACAAGTTCGGGCCGTTCCTGATTTGGCTTTTGATACGCCGGAAGGCTTACCCACAGATTTTACGGATGATTTTATCGATGAAGATGGGCCTAGTATTCATGAGGATAATGAGGATTTAGAGGTCTTTAGGCCGATTGTCCCTCCTGAGAAAGTAGAAGAAATCAGTGTAGAAGAAACATTGCTACCTAATGAAAATGAAGTAGCTGCTGAAGATGACTTATCTTTTACGTATAAGGTGGCTGTTGACGAAACTTCTGTGGAGGAAGTGGAAGATTCGAGTTTAGCGGGACAGGAGCTTAAGGCGAATGATTTGGTTCAGCAATTTGGTTTATATGATCCTACGGCCGATTTACCTAAATATGTATATCCGACCTTGGATTTATTGAAGGAATATGATCAGAAAAATCAAACGACTCAAGTGACGATGGATGAGTTGAAGGAGAATAAGGAGAAGATTGTAGAAACTTTATTGAATTATGGAATAGGTATTCAGAAGATTGAGGCTACGATTGGGCCAACGGTCACCTTATATGAGATTATCCCCAAAGCAGGTGTTCGAGTAAGTAAAATAACTTCGTTGGAGGACGATTTATCACTTTCTTTAGCGGCTATGGGGGTTCGGATTATTGGCCAAATGCCTGGAAAAGGCACTATAGGAATTGAGGTGGCCAATAAGAATAGAGAGATGGTTCCAGTTCGGGCCGTTATTGGGTCTGAAAAGTTTCAAAAATCTACGTATGATTTACCCATTACGTTGGGGAAAACAATTTCAAATGAAATTTTTGTTGCGGATTTAGCCAAAATGCCACACTTATTAATGGCCGGTGCTACGGGCCAAGGAAAGTCGGTCGGTTTAAATATGTTGTTGACTTCGTTGATTTATAAAAAACATCCAGCTACGTTAAAATTTGTGTTGGTCGATCCGAAAAAAGTAGAGCTTTCTTTATTTAATAAATTAGAGAGGCACTTTTTGGCATGCCTTCCCGATTCAGAGGAGGCCATTATTACAGATACCAAAAAAGTGGTGAGTACGCTTAATTCACTTTGTAAGGAGATGGATATGCGTTATGATAAACTGAAGGATGCGGGTTGTCGAAATATTAAGGAATACAATCAGAAGTTTATCAATCGTCGACTTAATCCCAATGAGCATGATTTTATGCCATATATTGTGTTGGTCATCGATGAACTTGCGGATTTAATGTTGACCGCTGGGAAAGAAGTGGAACATCCGATTGCCCGATTGGCACAGTTGGCCCGTGCGATAGGCATTCACTTAGTGGTTGCGACTCAGCGTCCATCTGTCAACGTAATTACGGGTACAATTAAGGCGAACTTCCCGGCTAGATTATCATTTAAAGTCATGTCAAAAATTGACTCGAGGACGATCTTAGATGCTAGTGGTGCGGACCAATTAGTAGGAATGGGCGATATGCTTTTATCGATGGGTTCAGAAGTTATACGCTTGCAATGTGCTTTTGTGGATACTCCTGAAGTGGAAGATATTTGCGAGTTTATTGGGAACCAACAAGGTTACGCGTCTGCTTATTTGTTGCCTGAGCCTGATTCTGAGGAAATGGGCGGGCAAGATCGGGGAGACTTTGATCCAGCAAATAGAGATTCGTTTTTTGAGGAGGCGGCACGATTAGTCGTGATGCACCAACAAGGAAGCACGTCATTGATTCAACGAAAATTAAAATTGGGCTATAACCGGGCGGGTCGCTTGATCGACCAATTAGAATCAGTGGGTATTGTGGGTTCTTTTGGAGGATCTAAGGCTAGAGAGGTATTGGTGAAGTCTGAAACTGAGTTAGAAGAAATATTAAAAAATCTATAAAATGGGTATGAAAAAATTGCTTTACATTTCTGTTTGTTTATTTATCTCTTTGGGTACTTTTGGCCAATCTTCAAAGGCATTATCGATTGTTGACGGCATGCAAAAGATGTATAAATCGTTGCCTTCTTTTTCAGCTAACTTTTCTTATCAGACAGATGGAAGTGGTGTGATGTCGGGTTCGATTACTGTGAGAGGGACTAAATTCAGATTAAAAACAGCAGGCCAAGAAATTTTCAATAACGGGAAAGAAGTGTCTACGTACATGAAGGAGATTAACGAAGTAAACATTTCGGGCTTTGATCCGGAGGAAGGTGATTTGAATCCAGCTAAAATCTACTCGTTTGATAAAAAGCAATATAAAATCAATTTGGTTTCGGAAGCTGCTGGGGTATCGACGTTGGAATTAGCGCCAGCGGCTAAGTCGGCCCAAATTCAGAAAATTAGTTTAAAGATTGAAGCTTCAAGTTTCAAAGTAAAGGAGTGGACGATTGTGAATAAAGCGGGAAAGAAACAGAATTTTAAGATTACTAAATTCAATCCGAATGCTGGAGTGGATGACGCTTACTTCACATTTAACAAGAAATCATTTCCGGGTGTTTCGGTTAATGACCTAAGGTAATTTTATTCCGTATTAAGAAACCGTTTCTAGAATCAGTTGGCGCAAAATTTCCAACCCATCCGTATTATTTAAATCGGGATCAGCAGCTCTTTCAGGGTGTGGCATTAGACCAAACACATTTCGTTGCTCATTACATATTCCAGCGATATTAAGCAAACTTCCATTCGGATTGGCCGCATCATTAATGTTTCCGTTTTCGTCACAATAATAGAACAGGATTTGATCGTTGGCCTGTAAACTCGCTAAAGTCTTTTCATCCGTAAAGTATCTGCCCTCAGCATGTGCTATAGGTATTTTATAAGCCTTGTTTAAATCAAGTTCTTGGGTCAACAAGGAATTGTTGGTCGCCGTCTTTAAGAAAATATTTTTTGATATAAATTTTTGCGAGCTGTTTCGAAGGAGAACGCCGGGAAGCAAATGTGCTTCAACTAGCACTTGGAATCCGTTACAAATTCCCATGAGATATCCACCGTTTTTTGCATGTGCTATTACATGATCCATGATGGGTGAAAAGCGGGCAATGGCGCCTGAACGAAGGTAATCACCATATGAAAATCCACCTGGGATAATGATGAAATCACAACCTTGTAGATCTGTTTCTTTGTGCCAAAGTTTCACAGCCTCGTGGCCTAAACTTTCAATAACTCCTACTGTGTCATCATCGCAATTAGAACCAGGAAATACTACAACGCCAAATTTCATATTTTTCATTTCAGATTATCTTCAAAAATACGGCTTTTTGTTAAATTTTTAAACAAACAAAAGCGCATTTATTTTTAGCAAAAGTGTTGGGGAATTAATTAACCTAAAAAAAGCTGCATGGGTTACATGCAGCTTTTTAAAATTAAATTGATTGACTAATAGCGGTAATGCTCAGGCTTGAATGGCCCGTTCGCCGGAACACCAATATAATCTGCCTGTTCTTTTTCTAATACCTCTAGTTTAGCGCCAATATGAGCTAAATGTAAGAAAGCTACTTTCTCATCTAAATGTTTAGGCAAGATGTACACTTTGTTTTCATAATTAGCTGAATTAGCCCAAAGTTCTAGTTGAGCCAATGTCTGATTACAGAATGAATTTGACATTACGAAAGAAGGGTGACCCATCGCGCAACCAAGGTTAACTAAACGTCCTTCTGCTAACACGATTACATTTTTACCGTCGATCGTATACATGTCAACTTGTGGCTTGATTTGATCTTTCGTGTCGCCATAATTACCGTTTAACCATTCCATGTCAATTTCGTTATCGAAATGACCAATGTTACAAACGATCGCTTTGTCCTTCATCAATTTAAAGTGACGATCACGAATGATTTTCACATTTCCTGTAGCAGTAACAAAAATATTAGCTCTAGTGGCAGCTTCGTCCATAGGAACCACTTCAAAGCCATCCATAGCAGCTTGAAGTGCACAAATTGGATCTATTTCAGTGACTAAAACTCGGCAACCAGCACCTCTTAAAGATTCAGCTGAACCCTTTCCTACATCACCATAACCTGCTACAACGGCTACTTTTCCGGCCAACATTAAATCTGTCGCACGACGAATAGCGTCTACTAAAGACTCTTTGCAACCATATTTATTATCAAATTTTGATTTAGTCACCGAATCGTTTACGTTGATCGCCGGCAAAAATAAAGTGCCATTCTTCATACGCTCATACAGACGGTGAACCCCAGTAGTGGTTTCTTCTGAAAGACCTTTAATTTCCTTGATCAATTCTGGATATTCATCAAAAACCATATTGGTTAAATCACCACCATCATCTAAAATCATGTTAAGTGGTTGCTTATCTTCTCCAAAAAATAGCGTTTGCTCGATACACCAATTGAATTCTTCTTCGTTCATGCCTTTCCAAGCGTAAACTGGAATACCTGCTGCAGCAATAGCTGCTGCCGCATGGTCTTGCGTAGAGAAAATGTTACAAGAAGACCAAGTTACCTCTGCTCCTAAAGCAGTTAACGTTTCAATCAAAACGGCTGTTTGAATTGTCATGTGCAAACATCCTGCGATGCGAGCTCCCTTTAATGGTTGGGCTTTTCCGAATTCTCTTCTCAATGCCATTAGGCCTGGCATTTCTGCTTCCGCTAATTGAATTTCTTTGCGACCCCAATCGGCCAATGCAATATCTTTGACTTTGAATGGTACATAAGTACCTGCTGCTAATGCCATATTTTTTATGCTAGTTATCTTAATAAAGTGCAAATTTAATCTTTTTTTTCTTCTGACGCAAAATCTAAATAAACTACTATTTAACGGTAGATTATTATTTAATATTTGACTCGAATTCCTATTTTTATAAGGCCAAAAATGGGAGAACACTTTCTAATTGTATTCCTCTTGAGCCTTTGATAAGTATAAATGAGTTATTAATTGGGTTATCTTGAAGCCAATTATGTAATCCAAACTTATCTGGGAAATAAAATGCGTGGGGCAAATGAATGAGTGCATGCTGCATTTGCTCACCCACCAACAATATTTTGTCAAATGGGAAGGATGAAATTAATTTACCTAAATCGGCATGTTCCTTCATTGATTCCTCGCCTAATTCAAACATGTCACCCAAGATGAGAACCTTCGGGTCATTAGGGGTTCCTGCAAAATGGCTTATGGCCACATTCATTGAGGTAGGATTGGCATTATATGCATCCATTAAAACCTGATTACTTCCAGATTTGATGAATTGAGATCGATGGTTGGAAGGCAGGTAATTGGCAATGCCCTGATTGCATGCCTCTTCAGTTAAATTAAAATGCTTTCCTATGGCGATGGCCATTTGAATATTTTCAAAATTATAAGCACCGGGCAACTGAGTCGTTATTTTTTCTCCTGATACTGTTTGATAAATGATGGTGGGCGTTGATGCTATTAATTTGATGGGCATTTCTTGATTGGCCAAAATCGTTTTATTAAATACTCTTTCGGCATACATTTCGTGAACCACATTCTTAATTTCTGGCAAAAATACGGTGGAAGAATTTTGAGCTAAAAAGTCAAACAATTCTCCTTTTCCTTTTTTTACCCCTTCGATTCCTCCAAAACCCTCTAAATGTGCTTTGCCAATATTGGTAATTAAACCATGTGTGGGTTGCGCGATATCTACTAATTCTTTAATGTCACCTTGTTTATTAGCACCCATCTCAATCACAGCAATTTCGTCACTAGGTTTGATCGAGAGAATAGAAAGAGGAACGCCTATATGGTTGTTTAAATTACCTGAGGTGGCAAAGCATGGGTATTTTTGAGATAAAACCGAAAAAATAAGTTCTTTGGTGGTGGTTTTACCATTCGAACCCGTAAGGCCAATGATGGGAATGGTTAAGGTTTTTCGGTACTCTAGGGCTAAATCTTGCAAAGCTTTTAAGCCATCTTCCACTAATAATGTTTTTTCTCCAGAATCAAATTTGGGATCATCAATGATTGCGTAGGATGCTCCTTTTTCTAAGGCATCTTTGGCTAGTATATTGGCGTTGAAATTAGGCCCTTTTAATGCGAAAAAGAGATTTCCTTTTTCTATTTTTCGGGTGTCGGTCGATATCCCGGTAGAGGATAAAAATTTCTCTAAAAGCAATGAATTAGTAACCTTCATTTTATATTTAATGCTCCAATTTGCATATTGCGTCTACAAATATCGAATGAAAAATTTAGTATTCCTTTTTTTACTGGTTTTTAGTGCTCAAATTTTAGGTCAAGGCCTTCAATTTAAGTTTAATCAAGATATAAATGTTTCGAACGCCAAAGGAATTTTGAAAAATCCATGGGCTGGGGGATTAAATGCTGCGCAATTTACTCAGATTGATTTAAATGGGGATGGAATCGAAGATGTACTTGTCTTTGACCGAACGAATCAAAAGATATTTACCTATATTAATAAATCAATCATAGGCGGGGCTATCGCATTAGCCTATGATCCAATGTATGAGAAAAATTTCCCTTTAATAGAAAATTGGCTCATTGTTTGTGATTTTGATGGGGATAAGAGAAAGGATCTTTTCACGTCGACTTCTGCCGGTGTCAAAGTCTATCGAAATGTTTCGAACGGGTCAAACATTAAATTTGAGGTTGTTTCAGAGGCCCTTTTTAGTGAAGGATTTTCTGGTAAAATAAACTTGTATGTGGCCGCATCTGATATTCCAGCCATCGGGGATTTAGATGGGGATGGAGATATCGATATCTTATCTTTTGAACCAGCCGGACATTACCTAGAATATCATAAAAATATGTCAGTCGAGAAGACGGGCCAAATGGGATTACAATTCCAGAAAGTAGGTGATTGTTGGGGTAATTTCATTCACAACGACTGCCGTGATATTTTATTTGGGGTTCCATGTAATGCTTCTGGAAACTCATCCATCGCGTCAAATAGTATATTATCGCCTATTCAAACGATGCACACGGGTAACAGCTTAAGTTTGTTGGATTTAAATAAGGATGGAATTAAAGACTTATTGTTTGGTCATGTGACTTGTTCAAACCTTGTTTATTTACCAAACACAGGAAGTTTAAACCAGGCTAATTTTTTGAAAGCGGAATTTGATTATCCGATTAAAAATCCCGTTTCGGTTCCTTCGTTTGCGGCTGCATTTCCTTTGGATTTAAATGGAGATGGGCAAATGGAATTGTTGACTTCTACTAATGTTGCTGATAATGGGGGGTATATTCAGGATTTTCAAAATTCGGTTTCGTTATTTCAATTCGAAAAGGGTGATTGGGTCTTAAAGTCAAAAAATTACTTACAGTCTGAAATGATTGATGTGGGAGAGGGTGCATCTTGTGTTTGGTGGGATGGGGATCAAGATGGAGATTTAGATTTATATGTTGGCAATGCTGGAATTCGGGGTCCAACGGGCGTCCGAGCAACTATATATTATTTTGAAAATGCAGGTACCTCTTTAAGACCTGAATTAATTTTCAAAACGGATGATTTTGGTGGGCTCTCGAAACTGATTCAAGGAACCGATATTCAATTGTCTTTGGCGGATCTTGTTTCTTCCGGTCGGCGCCAATTAATTATATCGATACAAACATTTTTAGGCCCAGAAATAAGGTATTGTACCTCAAATATTTCTGAAATTAAACAATATAAGCTTGCTGGTTTATCTTCTGGGGATCGTCCATTATTTATGGATTGGAATCAAGATGGCCTATTAGACTTATTGGTTTTAGAAAAAAGTGGTCGAATTCGAAGTTATGACAATTCTTTTTCGAAAACATTAAGTGCTGATTGGGGTGGTCTTTCAAAAAAAGCGGATTGGGTATTACAATCATTTGCTTTGGCGGACGTGGACTTAGATGGTCAGTTGGAATTTATGGGCATCGATAAATTAGGCCGTTTACATGTGGGAATATTGGACCCGAAGACATCATTCATTCAATGGCGATCCGACCCCAATTTAGAGTCCTTTAATTTTGGTCAAAAGGCTACGGTATCTGCATCTGATTGGAATCAAGATGGTTTAATGGATATAAGTGTAGGCTTAGCTACGGGAGGCGTCCAGTTATTGCAAAATAAATTCATGTCTGAATTATCTACCAATATTGAAAATTCTTCACTTCAGATATGGCCAAACCCTGGTAAGGAATATGTTCAAATTATGACCAATGAAAATGGTACGTATGAGTTGATTGATATTACGGGCAAAAAACTAATCGCTAATGTTCAAATTGAGAAGCTTTATTCTGCTAGGTTGGACATATCTCAAATTCCAAGAGGTATCTATTTTATAAAATTCACTTCATCGAAGAACCAAATAAGTCTGAAGAAGTTGGTGCTTGATTAGAAAAATTTTGGGACTCCTAAAATAATTTGTCGGAGACTGACAATGATTATCACCATACCTACCAAAATCATCATGGACTTCACGGGAAGTTTATTGGCTAGTTTTGCCGCTATAGGTGCAGCGACAACGCCGCCTAGAATTAGGCCAATGATCACTTGCCAATAGCCTAAACCAATGACCGTGAAGAAGGTAATGGATGAGGCAAGAGAAACAAAAAATTCGGTCAAATTAACGCTTCCAATCGTATATTTTGGATGTCTGCCTGAAGCGATTAGGGTGGATGAAACGATAGGTCCCCATCCGCCACCACCGATTGAGTCAAGGTAACCCCCAAAAAGTGCAAGTAAGCCCACGCGTTTTAGTTGGCGTTTTTCCATTCTTTTAATCAATGCTTTTCGAATGATGATGACACCTAAAAACAAAGTGTAAATAGACACGATTGGCTTTATATAAGAAGAATATTCCTCCAGACTGGATAAGACATAAGCTCCTAAAACGGCCCCTATGATTCCTGGAATAACTAATGTTTTAAATAATTTGGAATTAACATTTCCGAATTTTAGGTGCATATAACCTGAGACACCGGAGGTAAATACTTCGGAGGCGTGAACAGAGGCGGATGCGGCTGCAGGTGTTATGCCAACAGACAATAAAAAGGTGGTTGCGGTAACCCCATAAGCCATACCAAGCGCGCCATCAATCATTTGGGCAATAAATCCACCAGCGATATAATATAGAATTTCAGAATTGACAGAATTAAAAACAGCGATTAAATTTTCTGTCGTTAAATAACTAAATAGGAGATGGCCTACGATCATTAGGCCTAATGCATTACTTAAATGGATGATTATTTCAGTAACACTTCTTTCTCTTTTCCATATAATTTGTAAGGCCTTATAAAGGCTTGGAAACTTTCTGTTAAAATTACTTGGCTCACTGGGTACAGACATAATCAAATTTTATTCTCTACAAAGCTAATAGACTTTACTTAATCTACCAATAAAGTAGAGTAAATATTTTTTGACAAAAAAGACTTAATTTGCGAGTTCTTTAAATGATTATAAAAATTTTATGCGTACAGAGTATCAGTTTCGTGAGATTGAGAAGCAATGGCAATCTTTTTGGGAAAAAAATGAAACATTCAAATCTCAAATAAATAAAAACAAACCCAAGTATTTTGTGCTTGACATGTTTCCGTATCCATCGGGTGCGGGATTGCATGTGGGGCATCCGCTGGGATATATCGCATCCGATATTATATCGCGCTATAAAAGGCTAATGGGATTTGAGGTTTTGCATCCTATGGGTTTTGATTCATTTGGTTTGCCGGCAGAACAATATGCAATTCAGACGGGTCAACACCCTGCTGTGACTACTGAAAATAATATTGCCAAATATATCGAGCAATTGAAAAACATGGGTTTTTCTTTTGATTGGTCGCGTGAAGTAAGGACTTCTGATGCTTCCTATTATAAGTGGACTCAGTGGATTTTCATGAAGTTATTTAATTCATGGTACAATCAGGAAACCGATAAGGCCGAGTCGATTGACACCTTAATTGATATTTTAAATAAAAAGGGTTCTGTAAATCTGCGGGCTGTTTGTGATGAAGAGTTACCTAGAATAACAGCAGATGTTTGGAATTCTTATACCAAAGAAGAACAATATAAATATACACTAGGCTTTCGTTTAGCTTATTTGGATGATTCGGTGGTGAATTGGTGTCCTGCCATGGGTACTGTTTTGGCTAATGATGAGGTTAAAGATGGGTTTTCTGAGCGTGGTGGATATCCTGTAGAGCAGAAAAAAATGCGCCAATGGTCCATGCGTATTACCGCATATGCAGACCGATTATTGACGGGTTTAGATGAGGTTGATTGGTCAGATTCCATTAAGGAACAACAAAGGAATTGGATTGGTAAGTCAATAGGTGCTGAGGTTACTTTTGACATTGAAAATGTCGAAGACAAAAAAATCAAAGTCTTTACGACGAGGGTCGATACGATTTATGGCGTTTCTTTTATGGTGTTAGCGCCTGAACATGAATGGGTAGATTCGTTAACTACTCCTGAGCAGAAACATGCCGTAGCTGAATATGTGAAATGGACCCAATCAAGATCTGAATTGGATCGTGTTTCTGAGGTTAAGCAAATTTCAGGTGTATTTACGGGAACCTATGTGATTAATCCGGTTAATGATGAGCGTGTTCCTCTGTATTTAGCCGATTATGTGTTGGCGGGATATGGAACAGGAGCTGTTATGGGGGTGCCTTCTGGGGACCAACGAGACTGGAATTTTGCTACGCATTTTGATTTACCTATTATTCCCATATTGGATGCTCAAAAAGGAATCGAAAAACAGGCTGATGCAACAAAGGAAGGACATTATATTAATTCCGGAATTATCAATGGCTTGACCTATAAAGAAGCTACAAACACATTAGTATCTTGGTTAGAGCAGCGCGGAATAGGTAAAGGAAAAATACAATATCGAATGCGAAATGCTGTTTTTTCTCGCCAACGTTATTGGGGAGAACCGGTTCCGGTTTATTTTAAACCAACGACCCAAGGTGAATTGTTGCCATATTTGATCGATGAATCTGAATTGCCTTTAGAGTTACCTAAAATAGATAAATATTTGCCAACGGAAACAGGCGAACCTCCTTTGGGGCGTGCATCTGCTGAGTGGAAATATAAAAATCAGTACGATTACGAATGGTCCACAATGCCTGGTTGGGCCGGTTCCTCTTGGTATTGGTACCGCTATATGGATGCCCAAAACAAAGAAGAATTCGCTTCTAAAGAAGCAGTAGATTATTGGAAAGCGGTTGATTTATATATTGGTGGTTCAGAACATGCGACAGGTCATTTACTTTATAGTCGTTTTTGGAATAAATTCTTAAAGGATCTGGGATTAGTGAATGAAGAGGAATTTGCTAAAAAATTGATCAACCAAGGAATGATCCAAGGTAGATCCAATTTTGTATACCGATTAAAGGATTCAGAAAAGGTCACTTTTGTTTCATTTGGGCTAAAGGATAACTATCAAGTGGCTGCATTACATGTGGATGTGAACATTGTCGAGAATGATGTTTTAGATATAGAAGCATTCAAAAAATCTAGAAATGATGTGCCGAATGATGCGGAATTTATCCTGGAAGGGGGTAAATATGTATGCGGTTGGGAAGTTGAAAAAATGTCTAAATCCAAATATAATGTAGTTAATCCAGATGATTTAATTGCAAAATATGGGGCTGACACTTTACGGGTTTATGAAATGTTTTTGGGTCCATTAGAGCAATTTAAACCTTGGAATACGAATTCAATTTCTGGATCGCATAACTTTTTGAGGAAGGTGTGGCGATTGTTTTTTGACGAAAATACACAGGTAAATAAGTTGGTAGATGAAGCGGCTTCTGCCGATGAGCTTCGAGTGCTTCATACCGCCATTCGAAAAGTGAAGGATGATCTAGATCGATTCTCTTTTAATACGGTGGTGTCTACACTGATGATTTGCGTGAACGACTTAGGGCAGTTGAAATGCCATAAAAAATCGGTTTTGAGGGAGTTGTTAATTTTATTATCTCCTTACGCTCCCCACATTGCTGAGGAATTATGGGTAGCAATTGGTGAATTACCTGGTCAAATATCTTATGCTAAATTCCCTGAATTTAATCCTTCTTTTTTAAATGAAGATTCTTTTAAATACCCGATTTCGTTTAATGGAAAAGTTAAATTAACGCTAGATTTCTCTAGTTCTGCTTCTCCAACAGAAATAGAA
>CANKVC010000016.1 GCA_947486835.1 Cytophagaceae bacterium
CCACAAAAATGCCTATGTCTCCCGTATGGAACCAACCGTCCTTGTCAATCGCCTCAGCTGTTGCCTCCGGATTTTTATAATACCCCGGCATGATCGAATCTCCTTTGGCTAAAATCTCGCCATCTTCGGCAATTTTCACTTCCACACAATCTAAAACAGAGCCCACACAACCCACCTGAAAATCTGGTGGATTTACCTTAGAGATCGATATAATGGGCGATGTTTCCGTTAATCCATATCCCTCCGAAATAGGGATTCCGGCTGCCCAAAACACCCGAGATAAACGCGGTTGTAATGCTGCAGATCCAGAAGCGATTAATCTCACTCGGCCCCCAAGAGCCTCTTTCCATTTGCTAAAAATCAATTTTCGGTAAAGTCCAAGCTTGAGAGAATCGATTAAACCCAATTTTTTCATTGGGTCATAGCTTAAGCCAAACTCAATCGCTCCAAAAAACAAGGTTCTTTTAATCCCCGTAAGCTCGTTGCCCTTCGCCATGATTTTATCATAGATCTTTTCTAATAATCGGGGCACCGAGGTAAACATGGTCGGCTTAACTTCCCTGATATTATCGGCAATGGTTTCCATGCTCTCGGCATAGTAGGTTGATGCGCGATAAAACAAATAAACATATATCGTCGTACGCTCATAAATGTGACACAGAGGCAAAAAGCTTAGGGTTCTATCGCCATCCATTAAGCCAAAATAATTCCCGCGATCCGTTGATTTTATGTTGCTGATAATATTATGATGCGTCAACATAACCCCTTTCGGGCGCCCGGTTGTTCCTGAGGTATAAATTAGGGTTAATAAATCCTCTGGTTTAACGGCATCCATCAGCTTTTGTAAAACGGCCGCATCTTTTCCCTCGCCCTTTTCTTTAACAATGGACCAAGATTTCGCATCTTCTACAGGATCAAACGTGAAAATTTCTTTGACGCCTTTATTTTTCTTAGAAGCCTCCTTTGCTTTAAAATACAAGTCTTCGCCTTCAACAAACACAAATTTTACTTCGGCGTTTTCAAAGATAAATTCATAATCTTCAATCGTGATAGTGGGATAGATGGGTACCGTTACGCCCCCTATTATTTGTGTGGCAAAATCAACAAAATTCCAATGTGGCCTATTTCCCGAAATAATAGCGACTTTTTCTCCGGGTTTTAAACCCAGTTCCAACAAGCCCAAGGCTATCGTTTGAATGTTTTCAAGTGTTTCCGCGCTGGAGTATTTTCTCCATTCGCCGTCTCGCTTTTGACAAAATAAATCAGGAATTTGATGGGTTTCCAGAGGTTTTAACAAATCGAAAACCCTCGTTAAGTTATGGTTTGTTGACATATTTAAATAGTTTATGAATCAAAGTTAATGGTTTGAGCCGAACCAAAATAGTACAATTAAATTATTTTTTTGCATTGTTCAGCATCGCCCGCACGTCACTTAGATGCAAACTACTTGGATATTGTTTTATAAACAAAAGAAAGGGCTCACTATTAGCCGAATCGGCCAACGTTAAATAATAAAACAACGCGTCGTCACCATAAATATCCTCCGGAAACTTTTTAAAAATCTCCCAATAGATTTCTTTTGCAAGCGCATTGTCGCCTTTTTGCCTCGCCCGGGTTGCTCTAAGGTATAAAATATCGTCTTGTAAGCTTTCCTGTTTGTTTTCTGTTGTCAAGAGAACCAACAACGAATCGCCTTCTTCCCATCTTTTTTGATCATACATAAATTTAATGTTGGCAAATTTTTTCAAACCCACCTCCAATGAATCTATTCCTGTATTATCTTCAATGAGCAGGCTTAATTCCAACGCGTCGTTGGCAATCTCCCTTTGAGTCCCTTGTTTTAGAATGTCTGCGAGCTCTTTGGCTAATTCAAAATCGCCTGTGTAAAAATACAGTTTAGCCGTTTTTATTTTTGCTTCGTAAGCTAGTGGCGAATCTTTTACCTGCTTTTCAACTTGCGCGTATTGAATTAATGCATCATATTTCTTACCCTTATACGTTAAGATGTCTCCAAGCTCCAGTTTCATTTGAGCCTGTAAATTATCATCGCTTTGCGTCAACAAAATTCCTTTGTTTAAAACCAAAACCGCCGAATCTAATTGCTTAAGCTGATAGGCATACAATTTTGCTTCCTGCCAATATGAACTCATTGAGATTGCATTATCCCCTCGTTCATTTCTTAATTTTTGATAAGCGCTAATTAAACTCCTGACTTCGGCTATTTCAGGCTTTTCCTTTCTTAATACAACTTGCTCTCGGGCGGCAATGGACATTTGTTGCCAACGAGGCCTCTGGTTAGAATTTGGATAGCTTTTGATCAAATAATCAAATATTTGACTGGCCAAGGACCACTGTTGACTTTGAAAAATATACGAAGCAAACTCTAATACACGCTTACCTTGCTCATTTTTAAACCGCATGTCCAAAGCCCTTCGCTGATACCATGCCTTTTCCCAGTTCCCATTAAAAATATAAGTACTCACCAATAACTCGATAAAATTTGGGTCATCAGGATATTGTTGGATTTTTTGAATGAATAAACGCTCGACTTCCAAAAACGGAATTTGTTCTTCATATAAGCGGTAAACAAATTGCTGCGCTAAAGATATATCCCCTGTTTTTAATAAGTTATCCACATTCTTTCCACATTCATCAAGCCATATTGATGCTAAATTATCCTCATTAAACAATTGATATGAATAATTTGAAAATAAATCACCAGTATTTACCTGATTATTGATAAATTCTCCCATTAATTTCAAACGCTTTTTTTCGTTTTTAATTAATTGAATGGATTTGAATTCAGATTTGAATTTTTGATTGGATATAGAATCTTGACGAATAAAGGGATGATCAAATCCTAGGACTTGATTAAAAATGAGACAGAAAATGAAACACTTTATCCACATAGTATAATTAAAAGAAATAAAATTTTAAATATATCTTTTTTGTTCTTCATTATTGTTCTCTGTGGATAAGTGTATAAGTATTAATTAGGTTTGTAATGAATAGATATTTAAACACTTAGCATTTATAATTCCCTTTTTACTCTGTGGATAAGTTTTCATTTGACTGTGGATAAATAGAGACTTATCCACATGTTCGCGGTTATTTTTTATTTATGCACAATTAGCCTTAATTTTTGTGGATAATATGTGTATAATTATGGCACTTATCCACACTAGTTTTGGGTACTTATCAACAAATCAGTTATTTGAAAATTGGCTTTTAGTTTTACTTTTCCTTCTAAGTAAAACACGCTTTCGGGCTTTGTTTTTAGAATAAAATTACCAATGTCCCTATACCCATTTTTATTCTTATCCTCTATAGCTCTAATGATATAGATACCGGGCTCCACATGTAAAAAATTAAATTTTTGGCTTGTGTTCTGTTCATATAAGACTTGCATGTTAGATGCATTAAGAAGCTGAACGATGTAGTTATTCGGTTGTTCGCCGACGCGACCCTCTATGCTTCCATACTCTTCCAAATCTTGGAATTGAAAGGCTTGTTTTTGGAGGTCACTGGAATCGTTTTCGGCACTAACAAATGCGCCCTTTTCTAAATTCAGAAGAAACTTCTCTCGGTAAGGCAAAAATGACCGTTTAATAGTTAACTCATTCGAATATTTGTTCCACGCGTATGCTTCATCGGGCAGCGAGATCGTTTCATTTTCTTCCGTTTTAAATTGGACGCGCTTGCTGTCCCACGAAACAACCGGCTTTGGAAACGTTAGGACCAAAGAATCTTCAGGTGAAACATACTTACCCTGAGTGGGTAAATAGCTTACCTGCAAAGGCGTTTGTGTAACTTTTTCTTTTTTAAGCAATTCCCGAAATTTTACTTTTAAGGGTATTTTATAAGGCCTATTTAACGAATCGATCAGGCTGGCAGTCAAGAATAGCGTATCTTTTACCTCTTGGTTTTTGACATAAATCCGAATGTTTTTATTTCCCTCTATCTGATAAATTAAGTCTTTCTTATTGTCTAATTCTAATTCTTTAATGCCTCGACTCATTTCATACAAAACTGTTTTTGCTGTACTGGTTATTTTGGTTATTTTTAATGGATCAAGGTTTTGGAGGGAAATAGAAAAGTTTTTCGTTTCGTTTTTATTTAAGTTCAAAAACGACTCAGTCATAAAATCGACGGGCTCTTTATTTGAGTTATACAACAAGTTGTTGTTCCCGTCTATAAATGCCGCCATATAATATTTGCCCTGTGCTAAATTTTCAAGTGTATAAATTCCTGAGGTATCCGTTTTCGTAAAATAATAGGGCTTGGACTTGTCTATTCTAAGTGTGTCATTATATGGATATAGCCCTACTAATACATTTTCAAACGCTTTATTTTGGTCGACCAATTTGATTTTTCCTGAAATGCTTAATGAGTCAATCGTGTTTGATGTACTAAAAACGAGCTTGATGTTTTTGCCAGCATTTCGTTCTGATATATCTTCGATCGAATTTCTAAAATTGAATGTGTAGGTCGTTTGGTCTTTTAGGGCGCTATCTAATAAAATGCTTAAGCCGTTTGGCCTTATGCGTGTTTGGTAGGTTCCGATATTAGGCGTAATGAGCAATTCTTGATTTAGATTTCGAACGTTGATGTATTCATTAAAGGTTAGTTCTAATTTTTTCCCTTTGTAATTTTTACTCTTATTGAGTGGAATGGAGGTGACCAGTTGAGGCGCAAGCGTATCTTTTTTCCCACCCGGAGGGTTAGCCATTTGGGCACAACTTTGAATGATTAAGAAAGTCGTGATGAATAAAAAGAAAAGGAGAACAACCTGTTTGCTTCGAAGATCAGACATGCTCAAAAATATATAAATTACTTGAATAATTTCCCTTCCCGAAATATGCGCCTATGTTGGACCACAAGCCGATAATAAACGAGCTAATAAATTTCTTCTTGCCCGTTTTATATTCGTGACTTAGCAATGAAATATAAAAACTGTCAAAAATCTGACCCCTTTTTGATTTTAATTTGAAGCCATGTTTTTTAGCCAAGGACTCGATCGTGATTGGGTCGAAATGGTAGATGTGCCTTGGTACATCATAAGCTGCCCAATGTTCTTTAAAATAGTTCGCATCAAAACTTTTAGAATTAGGCAAGGCCAAAATTAAGACCCCCCCATTCGCTATCCTTGATTTAAAAAATTCGAAATATTCGTCAAGCTCGTACACGTGTTCTAACACATGCCAAAGGGAAATCAACCCAAACTTTTCTTCTTTTGGAATAGCTTTAATCGAAGGATATATGTCGATGCCCAAGGTCGCTTCTGCTCTCGCGGCGGTGGCAGGATCCAACTCCATTCCGCTAATTTTCCAACCGGATTTTTGACAAGCATGAAGAAAATGCCCATTGCCGCAACCAATATCTAACAGCGTAAGGTTATCCGTTTTCTCTTTTTCTATCCAGCCTGTTTTTTGTTTTAATGTAAAATTTCTAACCAGGTGGTAGAGCTTATTGATGATTCCCTCTTGGGTGTCGCTATGTGATATATAATTGTCCGACTTATAATAAGGTCCCGCTTCGTTGGCTCTTGGCCTAGGATTTGTAAACAACAATTCGCAAGCGCCACAACGAGCAATCTCGAAATTTTCCTTAGAAACGGTATAATCTTTTGCCGTTATAAAAGGCAATAATTTTGTTTCTCCGCAGGCAGGACAGGCGCTTAGTTTTTCCATCATTATCGACCCATAAACAAAAGTAAAATGGAAACATCTGAAGCCGAAACCCCAGAAATCCGACTCGCTTGGCCAATGGTTTCTGGCCTAATGGCTTTTAGTTTTATTCTTGACTCAGTGGACAGGGTTTTGATTTTATCATAATCAAAACTTGCTGGAATCGCTAAGTCTTCCATGGTTTTCATTTTGTCCACCATGAGTCTTTCTTTTTCTATATAGCTCTCGTATTTTACAATGATTTCTACTTGCTCCAGTTCTTCATTGCTATATCCATTTTTTATTTCTTTAAAATTTTCGTTGGTCAACAATGCCTCAAAACTTAAATCGGATCGCCTTAATAAATTGACCAATGGCGTTCCTTCTCGGATGGGCGAACTTTGATTATTTTCAAGCCAATCGTTTATATTTTCAGGGCGAATTTTGATCGTTTTAATTTCATTCATCAGAGCAGCCACATTCGATTTTTTCTGAACAAATCGATCCATTCTTTTTTGCGTGGCTAGACCAAGTTTAAATCCTTTGTCGGTCAACCGCTCATCCGCATTATCCTGTCTAAGCAAGGTCCTAAACTCGGCTCTTGACGTAAACATACGGTAGGGTTCATCTGTTCCTTTGTTGATCAAGTCGTCAATCAAAACACCTATGTAGGCATCAGATCTCGACAACGTAAAGGGATCCAAATGATGTGTTTTTTGATGGGCATTAATCCCCGCCATGAGTCCTTGGCAAGCTGCCTCTTCATATCCCGTTGTCCCATTAATTTGGCCAGCAAAAAATAGACCCGCAATTCGTTTTGTTTCAAGCGTCGACTTTAATTGGGTCGGCGGGAAATAGTCATATTCAATCGCATATCCGGGCCTAAACATTTTGGCTTTTTCAAATCCTGGAATTAATCGAATCGCCTCAAATTGTATTTCTTCGGGCAGTGAAGTCGAA
Organism: Cytophagaceae bacterium; assembly: GCA_947486835.1. GTDB lineage: Bacteria > Bacteroidota > Bacteroidia > Cytophagales > Spirosomataceae > Aquirufa. The sequence continues at coordinate 6,627 of CANKVC010000016.1, forward strand.
AAGCCATTAACATAAATCTCAACGGTTCTCCAACCCTCCGGCTCCACAAATATTTGATGGCTGTCCTTATCGGCAAAGCGATTAATTTTATCTTCAACGGATGGACAATAACGCGGCCCCAACCCTTTGATTCTGCCAGCAAACATGGGTGATTTATCAAAGCCTTTTCTTAATGCTTCGTGAACTTTTAAATTCGTATGCGTGATCCAGCAAGAACGCTGTTCCTTAATATGTGTCTCGCTTAGGTATGAAAAAGAACTTGGATTTTCATCTCCCTTTTGCTCTTCCATCGCATCATAATCTAAGCTCCTTCCATCAACCCTTGGCGGCGTGCCGGTCTTCATTCTGCCTGACTCAAAACCCAAAGCAATCAATTGTTCCGTAAGCCCGATAGCCATCGGCTCAGCCATTCTTCCTCCACCAAAATTCTTCTCTCCTATATGAATGAGCCCATTCAAAAAAGTCCCATTCGTTAGCACGACACTGGGCGCATAATAGCTCATGCCCATACGTGTCTGTACCCCTTTCACTTCATTATTTTCAAGGATGATTTGTTGGACCGAGTCTTGCCAAAAATCAACATTCTTATTTTCTTCCAATGCCCAGCGCCACTCCTCTGCAAACCTCATTCTGTCTGACTGACACCTCGGGGACCACATCGCTGGACCCTTTGATCGATTGAGCATTCGAAATTGAATCATGGTTTTGTCGGAGATGATTCCAGACATTCCGCCCAACGCATCGATTTCCCGCACAATCTGTCCTTTGGCCACCCCGCCCATGGCCGGGTTGCAAGACATTTGCGCAATGGTTTGCATGTTCATCGTAATGAGCAAAACGCGCGAACCCATTTGTGCTGCCGCATGTGCTGCCTCACAACCTGCGTGTCCCGCTCCTACTACTATGACATCGTATGTATTTTGCATGCAAATTTAATTGGGTGTTTCACGTGAAACACGTATCGTATTTATATGTTTTTAAGGTGTTCGTTTTCCTTATTTCGCATCAACTCTTTTTGCGCCTTGTCTTTGTCTTTGTATCCGGCAAGATGCAATAAACCATGAACCATCACTCGCTTTAATTCGGTGTCTTTGGTGTCAAATTTTATCGCATTTTCGCGTACCCTTTCAATGGAAATAAATATATCCCCCTCAATCATTTTTGGATCTTCTGAATTGTCAAAAGTGACAATGTCGGTTAAGGTGTCGTGGCCTAAATATTTTTGATTGATGTCCAACAAATAGGCATCCGAACAAAATATATAATTCAGCTCTCCTATGGCAAAGCCTTCTGCCTTAGCCGCATCTTTCAGCCAGGCCTTGTGTTTTAGCTTTTCCTTTAACCCAAATGCTATGTCTTCTGTTAAGAATGTGATCATATTTAATTTCAAACTACGAATTTACGAAAAAGCATCTTCGAAATGCTCTATTTTGATGGCTTGAGGGTAAAAATTAACCGAAATCGCGTCAAAACGGATCTCTTTGTGCCAATTTTTATCCATTTGATAGTCATTTGCCGCTTGAAATAACATGTGTTTTTTATGTTCGCCAATGCGATCTTCCGGATTTCCGTAAAATGTTTTTTGTAAAGACTTTACTTCTATAAAAATAATTAGGGCTCCTATTTGTCCAATGATATCTACTTCTGCCCTGCCCGACCTATAATTTTTCTCAAGAATTTGATAGCCCCTATTCGTTAAATATTGGGACGCTAGACTTTCTGCTTGTTGTCCCTGCTTTAAATGTTTCGCCATTCTCGTATATTTGTTTTGGCCAAAGTACGCGCTTTGTTTTCATGATTAGAAGTGTTGAATCCCATATGTACCATCAGAACAAAAAAGTCCAAGTTGTTGATTTAAATCTTGCCCCCTACCAAGAAGCGTGGGATATGCAAGAAAGGTTAATGTCGGACATATCAGAAATTAAATTGGCCAATCGGAATTTAGCGCTGTCGGATCAAGTATTAACCCCTAATTACCTTTTGTTTTGCGAACATCCTCATGTCTATACATTAGGTAAAAGCGGAGACGCTTCTCACCTTTTGATGCAGGAAGAGTTTTTGCATACCATCAACGCAAGCTTTTTCAAAACAAATAGAGGGGGCGACATTACGTATCATGGGCCGGGCCAACTCGTTGGCTATCCTATTTTTGACCTAGAGAATTTTTACACCGATATACATTTGTACTTAAGAATGCTGGAAGAAGCCATTATTCTTGCGTGCCAGGACTATGGCTTGGTGGCAGGCAGAATCAATGGTTTGACGGGCGTGTGGATTAATCACGAATCAGACCAAGCAAGGAAAATCTGTGCTTTTGGGGTGAAAGCATCCCGCTGGATCAGCATGCATGGATTTGCATTTAATATCAAGCCCGACTTATCTTATTTTTCTCACATCGTGCCCTGTGGGATAACAGAAAAAGGAGTGACGTCTTTAAGCCAAGAACTAGGCGTTGATGTCAATGAATTAGAGGTAAAAGAAATCGTTTTAGGCCACCTTAGTGCATTGTTTGAATTTGAAATCATTCGCGTTCCACGTGAAACGCTATTCGCATAAATAAATTAATCGTTCCACGTGAAACAAAAATGGAGACTATAAAAAACTTTAAGAACACATTATTTATTGACATCGAAACGGTGAGCGGATCCGAGAATTTTTCCTCAATTTCTGACCGAATGAAAGATTTTTGGGTAAAAAAAGCGAAGAATTTAGCCAATCCGGCCAATATCTCTTTCGAGGAAATGTATTTTGAGCGGGCGGCTTTGTATGCCGAGTTTGGTAAAATTATTGTCGTGGGAATGGGATTTTTGTTTGTCAATAAACAAGGGGAGTTATCATTGAAGGTTAAGACCATCGCTAATGCAGACGAAAAAGAGTTGCTAGTAGAGTTCATTGACTTTATTAATAAGACATATAAATCTAGGGAGCTGACACTAGTGGCTCATAATGGAAAGGAATTTGATTTCCCTTATTTGTGTAGGAGAATGTTGGCGAATCGACTTGAAATCCCCAAATCGTTGCAGTTACAAGGCAAAAAGCCATGGGAGATTATACACCAAGATACCATGGAAATGTGGAAGTTTGGTGATCGTCGATCTTATAGCTCATTGGAATTATTGGCCGAATTAATGGGCATAGAGGGTGCAAAAATAGACCTATCTGGGGACCGCGTAAACCACGTTTTTTATAAGGAAAAGGATTTAGATCGAATTGCGGCTTATTGCGGGGATGATGTTATCATTGTGGCCCAACTATACCTAAGGTTTCATTTCTTGAGTATTGTTGAGCCACAGAATATAGAAAAGATATAATTCCTATAGTATTTTAGCCGGATTTCCGAAGACTCGCTTTCCAGCAGGTACATTTTCTATCACAACGCTCCCTGCTCCTACTGTTGATCCTTTGCCGATGGTCAAGCTACCGACGATGGTTGAACCAATACCTACAAATACATTTTTGTCAATTTTAGCTCCTTTGCCGATAGTGGTCCCAGCGCCAATTTGAGAGAACTCTTCTATGATTACACCTGTTTCAAGCGTTACGCCTGGACCAATGATTACATTATCTGATATTTTAGTTTCTGGTGATATGATGGATCCCGCGCCTATATAAATTCCATATGACAAACTCTTGACATTAGCGATTAATGCGTTCGGGTGAATGGCATTAACTGGTTTAGTTTTTCGGTCTTCTTCGATGGTTTCAATCATCTTTTTTCTTTCAATAGGGTTTTCTAGGGCAACAAATACACCACAGGTTTTGCCTATTAAATCCCAATATGTGTTTTCTTCTGTGTTCCCTAATACAGGAATTTCTCCTATTTCTGTACCTTGTTTTTTTGGATCATCGTCTAAAAACCCGTAGATAATTACGTTGTTGATTTGTAAAATGTGAGCTACTTCTATGGCAAATGGATTTACGCCAATAATAATTACGGGTAATGAAGTCATTTGGATTGGTTTATTTTATTTGTGTAATCGATTAAATTAAATGTAATTTGATTATTACATGTCATTTGTAAGGAGCTATAATTTTTTCCTTTTTCAATGGTCTCATGTTCGTTTAATTGATAATTACTCGCGTCAATTTCGGTGAGTCCTGAGTATATGCTAAGGTCTCCAATTTCTTCTAGCGTCCATGCAAATTCAATTTTGCCATCGACATATTCTTCACAGATATTGAGGCCTATGTCGGCCCTTATATTTTTGTTTAAAGGCGCATTGATTAGCTTAATATCAAATATATTTCTCTCGTTGGTGAGTAAGCATTCATAGGTTGCAATGTCTTCGGTTTTCCATTCTTCGGTGGCTATCGCGTAGAATGCGTCTAACAATAAACAAGCATTCGTTTTACGGAGTGATTGTTTTTCTAGGTCCCATCCGGCTCCTCCAGATTCTAGTAGTATGAGTCCAAATCCCTGTGATTGAAAATAATCGCCGAATGCCCTTGCGTTATATTCATCGGTCCATTTGGCGATTTTATTTGGGTAAATTTCTTGAACAATTTTAGTTAATCTATTGGCTAGTTTCCCTGCCCTTAGCCTAGAATCTGTCCATGTTCCGGACTCGTCTCCTGTGGTTGCCAGTAAGGCTATGTGAGTTTGATGCGTAGTATTTCCTACCGAGTATAATCGATGCTGGTCGTGTAAATTAAAGGAGAATAATGGATTAATAGTATGCGCCCAGTCGTGTAAAATTTTAGCTTCCGGTGAGTTTAATTTACCTGCATCTCTATTCATATCTATGCCTAATGCGGTTTCTCTTGTCCACCTTTCAGCGCCATCCGCATTTAATCTTGGAATAATAAATAAGGTAATTTTCTGATGCAATTTTTCCCTTAATTCAGATAGGTCACCTCCTTTTTGAGATAAAAAAAGAAAAATATCAGCTAAAGCCATGGTGGCCGTTGCTTCGTCTCCGTGCATTTGTGACCACGCGCAAATATGTATGGGGCCAACGCCAAATTTTACTTGATGAATCGGTTTTCCTTCATATGTTTGGCCAATTTCTGAAACGTCTAATAAAGGGCTTTGCTTCCATTCATCTAGTAAACTTAGCCACAGCTCATAGGAGAAAGCTCGTTCTTTAATTCGAGCCTCTTTGAATGATTCGTACAGATTTTCAATATTTTTATACATTATTGATAGGGTGTTTTGGGTATCCAGTTGGCGACTTTTTGCGATTTATATAAACCCATATTTCCAGATATGTACATAACCAAACAAGTTCCGATTAAGTAACAAGCCCAAGCAGAAGGACCAAAAAGTTCAATTCCTAAGCATAATCCAGTGATGGGTGTTTTTGTCAAACCACAGTACAAAGATACAAATCCGATGGCAGCTAAAAATGCATGAGGCAATTGGATCCATTCGGAAAGCGATGAACTGGCATGAGACCCTATTAAAAATAATGGGGTTGCCTCCCCTCCTTTAAATCCTAATGCAAGGCTTAAGGTAGTTGCCATTAATTTTGATCCTGCAAATGCTATATTGGAATATGTTTCTTGAAAGGGTTGCAATAAAAATTCCGATCCTAAACCGATACTCATTTTGAAGATTGGAATTTGAAATACAAGAAGTAGAATTATACCCGAAATGAGTCCTTTGAGAATCGATTGTCTGGGTAATTGGTCAAGCAGTTTTGAAATATTCGATTCTAGGCGCTTATAAATCAGTCCAATTATACCTAAAAATAGGCCTATACAAATCAATTTAGCCCAAAACAGCATTGAAATTGGAGGTAAAAAAACAAGGGGATAAAATAGATGTTTTGTACCCCACACGTGTAAACTGATGAAATTCGCTAAAAAAGAGGTGGATGCGCAAGCAATTAGCGAAGGCCAATGAATTTTTCCAACCGTCCCGATTTCAAGTCCAAAAAAACAACCCGCCAGCGGAGTTCCAAATACAGCGGAAAATCCGGCGGCCATTCCAGCTCGAATCCAAATCGATTTTTCTTGCGAAGAGCAGTTCAATTTTTGCAAAGCTATTTGGGCTACATTTCCACCGAACAAAACCGCAGTTCCTTCCCTTCCTACCGAAGCGCCGACCAAATGACTTAACCAAGTACTGGCAATGGCATAGATTCCCGAAATACCTGCTTGGGGAGCAATTTGTAATGATGGGTCATTTAATTGTTCAACTAGATTATTTGCGTTCGAATGAATAAACTTAAATGGATAAGTTTTTAGGACGTGGAAAAAGATTCCGACTAAAGGAAGTCCATATAAAAGCCACGGTGTTTCGTTTCGAATCCATGCGATTTGTTCCAAACCCCAAAGAAAGAGGGAAGACATGGAGCCTACAAGAATGGAAATGCTTACTAAAATCCCCAACCTTGTAATCAGATAGATAGGTTTTAATTCCACAGGGTAAAAATTTGTTTCAAAGGTAAGAATATTATTTTCCCTACCTTTGCAAAGTTAAACAAAGCCAATTCTGATGAGTGAATTTTTACGTTTGGGATTGAATCCACAATTACAACGCGCTTGCGATGTGGTTGGATATTCTTTACCAACTCCCATTCAGGAGAAGGCAATTCCTTTATTATTGCAGGGCCATGACGTTTTAGGAATAGCTCAAACGGGAACTGGTAAGACGGCAGCGTATGCTTTGCCGATTTTAATGCGATGCAAATACATGCAGGGGAGCTTACCAAGAGCCCTTATTTTAGCTCCAACTCGTGAACTTGTCATGCAAATTCACGAAGTGATGGTGGGTTTGGCACAGTTTACCGACTTAAGAATTTTAGCTCTTTATGGAGGATTAGGGCCAAAAACGCAAATCCAAACGCTAGAAGCCGGGGTCGATATTTTAGTTTCAACCCCCGGTCGGTTTTTAGAATTATACCGCAAAGAAGCTATAGGGACGAAAGATCTCAAATACCTGATATTAGACGAGGCAGACAAAATGATGGACATGGGATTTATGCCACAGATTCGTCAAATTTTAGAGAAAATACCTTATAAAAAGCGTCAAAATGGATTGTTTTCGGCAACTTTTCCCGAGAAAGTGGAAAACCTTTCCCATGAATTTTTAGAATTTCCTCATAAAATAGAAGTTACGCCTCAGGCTACTCCGGCAAGCCAAGTCACGCAATTTGTTTATGAAGCGCAAAATGTTCAAACCAAATTGAATGCACTCGCACACTTCTTGCAAAACTCTGAATTTGAGAGAGTTATGATATTTTGTAGAAGCAAGGATATCGTAAATCAGGTGGAAAAATATTTAAGCTTTAGGGTTGTTCCTGTGGATCAAATTCGAGTGATACATTCCAACAAAGGTCAAAACACGCGGATAAATGCGATGCAGCAATTTCGAGAAGGCAGCATTCGGGTTTTGGTTACGACGGATGTAGCGTCCCGCGGCATCGACATTCCTAAGGTTTCACATGTGATCAATTTTGACGTACCATTAATCTACGAGGATTATGTGCATCGGATTGGAAGGACAGGAAGAGCAGAGCAAGTGGGCGAATCGATTACATTTATCACCTTAGCCGAGACCTACCATTGGCATAAAATTGAGGAAATTATTCATCAAAAAATAGATATTTCATCTTTGCCAAATGACATAAAAGTGGAAGAGACACCATTTTTAGAACATCAAGATATGCTGAGGTCGGTTGACGAGCAACGAAAAAGAGAGGATCCCGATTTTAAAGGTGCCTTTCATGATAAAAAATGGGTTATTAAGGCTAGAGCCAACGGAAATAAAGCTGCACTGAAAGGATTAGGTAAAAATGGATTAACGCGAAGTGGGGCAGTTGCTCAGGGAGTTAAAACCGGACCTAAATCAAATGGCAAAACGGCAGGCAAACCTGGACCGAAGGGGCCAGATCGAAATAATCGACCAGGAAGAAATTCAAAATATAAGACAGCCGCACCAGGGAATAAAAAGAAACGATAGATTTGTGATATGAAAATAGTAAAATTAATCATGTTGTTGATGTTTGTGTCAACGCTAGCTTGGGCTCAAAAGCCAGTTAAATACCAAGTATTATTTGGAAATAAGGCTTTGCCACAAAAAGACAAATTGGAGTTAGACCAGTTTATTACTAGTTGCGATGCAAGCTTTGCATCTAGAAAAGAAGCGGCTAATTTCTTCGCTGAACGCGCTTGGGAGTTTGTTGCCTCAGGCAAATTGGATACAGCGACTTATCGATTTAACCTGGTAAATGCGTTGGACACGTCAAGCATAGATGCCTTTTGGGGTTTAGGGGTTATTTCATTTCAGCGAAAGGATTATCCTTTGGCTAAGCAATTATTGGCAAAAGGATTAATCTCTGATCCAACTCAGGCGCTCATGCGCGTGGACTATGCCATTGTACTTTTGAGTTGTTATTTAGATGGTAAGGATTGTGGAACTTTGGCAGAAGCGGACGCGGAGTTGGCCCAGTCTTTGAAAGACGAACCAAAGAACGCCAATGGGTGGATGAAGCGGAGCCAAGTAGCTTTTTATCAAGAAAAGTACGAACTCGCGTGGACCTATTTTCACGAATGCAGGTCATTGGATATATTGCAAATGGACTTGAATTTTGGTAGCCAATTGGCCGAAAAAATGCCAGACCCTAAAGGAATTTTTAAATAATGAGCAATGGGATTCCGTTCTTTTTTTGCTAAACCTTTTGCTAAACGAGTTGTCAAAAAACATCGTTTAAGTCATCAAAATGCGTTAGAGAGACAGGATTTTTGGCTGTCGCATCATTTAAAAAAAGCTGAAAATACGATATTTGGGCAGGCTTTTACATTCGCCAAAATCAGAAATTATCTAGAATTTAAATCAATCGTCCCAATCGCGGAATATGAGGATTTAAAATCGTATATCGACGAGATGGTCAAGGGGGCAGAAAATATTTTATGGCCAGGAAAGCCAGCATATTTTGGCAAAACATCGGGTACAACTTCTGGAGTTAAATACATTCCCATTTCAAAAGAGTCCATGCCATTTCATATTCAAGGGGCGAGAGACGCCCTTTTGCACTATGTTTTTTATAGTGGAAATGCAGCTTTTTTAGATCGAAAATTAATTTTTTTATCAGGTTCCCCTGCATTGGATATTAAAAATGGGATACCTACGGGCCGATTATCTGGTATCGTAAATCACCATGTTCCTGGTTATTTAAGGGGGAATCAATTGCCCACTTATCAGACGAATTGCATCGAAGATTGGGAGGAAAAACTTGCAGCGATTGTTCAGGAAACACATACTCAGCGGATGGGATTAATCTCAGGAATTCCTCCTTGGGTTCAAATGTATTTTGATCGGCTGGAGGAGTTGACAGGCCAAAAAGTGGGCGATTTATTTCCAGATTTTCAATTGTTTGTCACTGGCGGGGTCAACTTCGAACCTTATAGGCAAAAATTAATGTCGTCGATAGGCCGCGAGGTCGATGTGCTTGAAACCTACCCTGCATCTGAGGGCTTTATAGCTTTTCAGGATTCAAGCGGGGAAGAAGGGTTATTGCTTAATGTGGACGGAGGTATTTTTTATGAATTTGTGCCTACGGAAACTTATTTTTCAGCGCAACCGAAGAGATTGTGTTTGGCGGAAGTAGAGCTAGGCGTAAATTATGCCCTTTTATTAACAACGAATGCTGGCCTTTGGGCTTATTCTATCGGCGATACGGTAAAATTTGTATCCTTACGGCCTTATCGAATTATTGTCACAGGGAGGATTAAACATTTTATTTCTGCATTTGGCGAACATGTTATTTCGGAGGAAGTCGAGCGCGCGATGAAAGCGGCTTTGTCGGCATGTCCAGAGGCCAATATTGTTGAGTTTACACTAGCCCCTCAAATTAATCCTGTCCCTGGCGAGCTTCCTTATCATGAGTGGCTCGTGGAGTTTTCGAAGAAACCGAAAAACATTTCTTTGTTTAAAGAGGCTTTGGAAAAATCCATGCAGCAACAAAACATTTACTACAAAGACTTGATTGTTGGCGGCATTTTGCAAACACTCGTTTTAACTCCGTTGAAGAAAAATGCATTTATCAATTACATGAAATCGGAGGGAAAATTAGGGGGACAAAACAAGGTTCCTCGCTTATCCAATGATCGCTTAATTGCCGATAAACTAAGCTAATTTTATAATTTTTGCTCCCAAAATCGGCATCAAAAACACAAGTATGCTGGCGATGAACATTGGGATTCCAATGGCCCATAAAAGGCTAATCCAAAGAGCTAAATAAATGGGGTAAGTAAATAATAAGGCGGCAAAAAGCACCGAATCAAAAAATACGGTTTGCTTAAATTTCAAGTCAACGCCATATTCAATTAATCGATAATAGGGAAGGTGAAAGTAATAGGAAAAACCATGTGAAAATGATGTTTTTTCCATCGGAACGTGGATATTTTTTGACATTTCTTGCATGGCGGAAGCATTGAATAAAAGGCGGTCACTCGGTTCAATAATAGGTTTAATAGACTCGATTTCAGAGATGTCAATATTCACGCTTTTGCCTATTCCTCTAAATGAATTATATGCGATTCCGATGACATGAACATAGGGAAAAAGATTCATGTCATGTAGCGTTTCTAAAATTCTAGAGGCGCCTTTTTTAAATGGTTGTATGTCATGTGTGTTTAAACAAATGCCTTCAATGAAGATTAAAACAGCGCCGCCCTCTTTAATGATGTCGACAGATTCTTGAAATGTATGACTATTTCTGTGCAAATGTTCCTTCCCTTCTCTTGCCCTAAAAACGGGAATCATGCCAATGGATCGGAGCAGGTATCCAAAAATGGGATTTTGGAAAACGTCTCCTCGGGCTAAAAAATGTATTTTTCTTTGATAAAAGGCGCCAATAATGACCGCGTCTAAAAACGAATTTGGGTGGTTGGCCACCAATAAAAGGGGACCCTTGGAATTTAAATATTGCTGATTCGCGATGTTTACCCTGGGGCAAAATATCCTTAGCGCAAGCCTTACCCAAAACTTTAAAAAATTAACCACCCGATATAATTTAAGATTAAATCTAAATAATAAAATCGCTTTGTGCAACGTTCTTAATTAGCTTAAATTTATGGAAATATTCAGAATAGATGGAAAAAATATCAAAACAACTGGCGGAATTATCAGCGAATATCGCTCTATTTGAGAGACAAAAAGTGGCCGTATCAAACGCAAGTATTGGTTGGCAAATAGACCATTCATTACGAGTAATGAATCAAGTTATTGCTGCTTTAATTCGTTCGAATCCAGATGAGTATAAGCCTAAATTTAATTGGCGCAAAACATATGTATTTTTAACGAAAAGCATCCCTAGAGGGAAAGTGAAAGCTCCTAAGGGTATTTTACCTACGGAAGAAATCACGGAATCGAGCTTACGCTCAGCCATTGAACTAGCCAAAGAAAACATTCTTTTATTAGGGAATTGCAACCCAAACCACTTTTTTGTACATCCATTTTTTGGTCAGGTAAACGTTCGTGAAACGTATGTTTTTATTGAGGTCCACACAGAGCATCATTTGAAAATAATAAGAGATATGTGTAAGTAATTTGATACAATTACAAATGCAAGACGTGATTACCTTAGATAATAGCCATAATACGGTCACGGTTTTAGCTAAATCCAAATTGATTTTCAATAGCGTCACGCCTTAAAATAGTTTTCTGATTTTGCGCATTTTTTGATAAAAGCCCAATTTGCCTAGAAAGGCAAGGGGATAGAAATTTGTACCTTGTTAAAAATTAGCGCAAAATTAATGGCATCAATCACATCAAAAATCCTTCGTTATTGGAAAATAATTGGACCAGGTTTAGTCACAGGCGCGAGCGACGATGATCCTTCGGGCATTGCAACATATTCGCAAGCTGGGGCCGCTTTTGGATTGTCGACACTTTGGACTTCCATTGTTGCATTTCCATTAATGGCCGCCATTCAAAAAATGTGTGCCAGAATAGGTTTGGTTACGAACCAAGGATTAACCGGCGCCCTTAAATCGCATTATCCCAGGCCAATTCTGTACATCATGTTAATATTTAGTTTCCCCGCCATCGTCATGAATATTGGAGCTGATATTGCAGGGATGGGCGCCGTTGGGAACTTACTTTTTCCTTCCATTGACGCCATGTTTTTCAGTGTTTTTTTCACCATTTTACTTCTGGGGCTAATCATTTATTTGCCCTATACCCAAATAGCCTCTATTTTAAAGTACCTCTGCATCGTTATTTTGGTCTATTTTATTGTCCCCTTTTTGTATAAACAAGATCTTGTTGAGATTGTAAAATCGACCTTTATCCCAACCATAAAATTTGACAAAGATTTTATTGCCATTATTGTCGGCATACTAGGCACTACTATTTCTCCTTATCTTTTTTTCTGGCAAGCTTCCGTGGAAGTAGAGGAAATGAAACACAAAAAGCATCATGTGATTGTCAATAAAAAAATCATTCATGAAATGAACCAGGATGTTGATTTTGGGATGACCGTTTCGGGATTTGTGATGTACTTTATTATTTTAACAACGGGAACGGTTTTATATCAAGGCGGCATTCATCAAATAGACACGGTTGAGCAAGCGGCCATGGCCTTAAAACCATTGGCAGGAAATTTGGCCTATTTGCTTTTTGCCATCGGGGTTATAGGAACGGGGCTGATTGCCATTCCTGTTTTAAGCGGGTCACTCTCTTATATTTTCACCGAGACATTTGGGTGGGAACAGGGATTGGATAAAAAATTCCATCAGGCAAAAGGCTTTTATACCATTATTGCCCTTTCATTGCTTTTGGGTTTATCGCTGAATTATGTAGGCATTTCGCCCATGAAAGCCTTAATTTATACAGCCGTTTTGTATGGATTAACAGCACCAGTTTTGATTGCAATTATTCTACACATTTCGAATAACAAAGAAATTATGGGCGAGAATGTAAATGACTTAAAGGCTAATATTATGGGATTTGCTGCATTAATCATCATGACATTAGCGGCGGGAACCTTAATTTACATGCAAATTTTTGATTAGGAAAAAGGTTAGTTTTTGACTTTAAAAGTCCAATGCATGTTGAATTCAGCGACCACAATTCCATCCGAATTTTTACCGGTAGAGAGGCAAGTGATTTTAGTACTTTCCCCTGTTTTGATGGCTTCTTCTACCGCCATTTCGATTTCTTTTCCCTGATCGCAGCTGAATAATATGACCCCTGTAGCTTTTTTTAAAAACTTGGCTTCCATCCCTTCTACTAGCATACTAACTTTCGGGGATCTTTGGTATACCTGCGATAAGGCTAACATCCCGCTGCACATTTCCGCCGCCATAGCTTCTACTGCAAAGTACATGGACCGAAAGGGATTTTGATTAAACCAAGAAAGTTTAATGCGAACGACGCAAGTCTCCGCATCAAAGTGTTGTATGCTCAAACCAGCAAAAAATGCAGAGGAAAGCTTTTGAAATAAAAAAAACTTCAATAGGATGGGTCGCGTAATGATCGACTTGAATTTATGAAATGAAGGATTCATGTGATGAAATAAAAATTATCCTTGAATTAGTACTGCAAATAGCTAAGTAAAATAGGTTCTAAAATCGCTTTTAAAATTCAACGAATATAGCAATTTAATTTTCCTTCCACCTGATAATTTCGTAACCTTGCGCTAGATTTATCAAGAATCTGATTATCATCAACAAACGAATATGGCCGATAAAAATACATTAAAAGAAGAAGCCCTTCATTACCACGCAAAAGGTAGACCAGGAAAAATTGAGGTTATTCCATCTAAAGAAACGGCGTCTCAAAAGGATTTGACATTAGCCTATTCCCCAGGTGTCGCGGATCCTTGTTTAGAAATTGCTGCTAACCCAGAAGATATTTATAAGTACACGGCGAAAGGAAATTTGGTCGCCGTAATTTCTAACGGAACCGCTGTTTTGGGTCTTGGAGATATCGGCCCCGGAGCGAGTAAACCCGTGATGGAAGGGAAGGGTTTGCTTTTTAAAATCTATGCGGATATTGACGTGTTTGACCTTGAGTTGAATACCAAAAATGTGGACGAGTTTGTTCGTACAGTCAAAATTTTAGAGCCGACCTTTGGCGGGATTAATTTAGAGGATATTTCGGCACCGGAATGTTTTGAGATTGAGGAGCGATTAAAGGCTGAATTGGATATTCCGGTCATGCATGATGACCAACACGGAACCGCGATTATTAGTGCGGCGGCTTTACTAAATGCATTAGAAATTGTCAAAAAAGATATATCAAAAGTTAAAATTATCATCAATGGCGCTGGCGCATCAGCTACTTCATGTACGCGGCTTTATTGTTCTTTAGGTGCGCAAAAACAAAACATTTTAATGTTTGATTCCAAAGGCCTAATTCACCCAAGCCGCACCAATTTAGATGGCCGGAAAGCTGAATTTGCCAATGATCATTTTTCACCTGAAACAAGCTTGACGGAGGCTTTAGTGGGCGCGGATGTATTCGTCGGCCTTTCAAAAGGAGATATTCTTTCAGGAGAAATGATTAAGCCAATGGCCCCAGATTGCATTGTTTTTGCGATGGCAAATCCAACGCCTGAGATTTCTTATGATAAAGCATTGAATGCACGCAAAGACATTATTTTTGCGACAGGTCGGAGCGACTATCCAAACCAAGTGAATAATGTTCTTGGATTTCCCTACATTTTTAGGGGAGCACTTGACGTAAGATCCAAAGTGATCAACGAAGAAATGAAATTGGCCGCCGTGTATGCGCTGGCTGATCTGGCTAAAAAGCCTGTTCCAGACATTGTTAATTTGGCCTATGGGCAAGACAATATTGTTTTTGGCCGAGAGTATATTATCCCTAAACCCGTGGATCCCCGACTCTTAATTACCGTTGCGCCAGCAGTGGCATTGGCGGCAATGAAGTCAGGAGTAGCCAAACATCCCATTGAAAACTGGGATGCCTATGAGCTTCAATTATCCAAGCGATTAGGTCTTGATAATACGTTGATGAAAGTGATTATCAACAAGGCAAAAACCAAACCTAAACGAGTAGTCTTAGCTGATGCCGAAAACCTATCGGTTTTAAAAGCAGCCCAAGAAGTATTGCAGGAAGGAATTGCTACACCCATTTTATTAGGAAACCGGGAGGTAATTCTGCAAATTTTAAATGAAAATTCGATCAAGCTCCCAGGAGTAGAAATTATAGATCCTTATTTGCCAATAGCGGATGAAGATAAAGAGCGGGCCAATCGGTATAGCGAGTTATTATTTATACGCCGACAAAGACAAGGTTTAAACAAAGCGGAGGCCCAAAAAATCATTCGAAGAAGAAATTATTTTGGGAGTATGATGGTCAGTACAGGAGATGCGGACGCCATGATTGGTGGAATGAGTCGTAATTATCCTGATACAGTTCGACCCGCTTTGCAGGCTATTGGACGAAAAGACGGTGTACAAAAAGTGTCAGGAATGTATATTTTGATGACTCGTTTTGGCCCTTTATTTTTAGCGGACACAACGGTCAATTTTAATCCAAGTGCAGAGGAAATCGTTGAGATAGCGGAGTTGTCGGCCAAGCAAGTCGAAAAGTTTAATATCAAACCACGTATCGCTTTGATCACCTATTCAAATTTTGGAAGTGCAGAAGGAGAGGATGCCAAAAAGATGAAAAGCGCGGTCCAACTATTAAAACAAAGAAATCCCAATATGATTGTTGACGGGGAAATTCAAGCCCATTTACCCTTCAACATGGAGTTGCTGAAAGAGAATCATCCTTTTAGTGATTTAGCCGAAAAAGGAGCTAATGTCTTAATTTTTCCTAATTTATCCTCTTCCAATATTGCCTATAATTTGGTCAAAGAA
>CANKVC010000017.1 GCA_947486835.1 Cytophagaceae bacterium
GATTAATAAAGTCCTTCCTTCGCGGTGTAAGGTCATAATTTAATTATTTCAATGGGAAGCTTATTGTTTTAAGCTTAGATTTATCGATCAAAATTAGCCATTTTCGTTTAAATTATATCAAGATTTTAAATTCATACGATAAGAATTATTTAAATTTTATATAAAAAAATTGCATTTTTGGTTAGAATTAAATTTCAGATGCGAATTTTCAAATTATTCTTTTTCTTTCTTTTCCTTTTGTTTGCTGGACCAGTATCTGCTCAAATAGCTAAATGGATCCATCCAAAGTCTGGAAATATTTACCAGATTAATTTTGAAACAAAAGAGTTCTTTGAAAATAAAGATGGGGCTCAATGGAATAAAATAGCTGACCTAAATTTTCAAGATATTAAAAGTTATGATCTGATTTCGGGGAATAGGCACTATCAAGAAATTCCTATTCCAGGTTCCAGTGTATCTTATTTATTGGTCAGTTGCACGGGCCAAGTATATCAATTAGATCGAAAAAATTGGGTTTTAAAACGCATCGATCAAACTTTTTATCGAGGCGCAAATTGTCAAGCGAATAAATTTCTTCGGAATGGAGTTTTATATTCCTTTGGGGGGTATGGGTTTTGGCAATCATCCAATGTGCTAACGAAATATGATCCTATTAATAAAGAATGGATAAGTATAGGAGTTAAGGGGGACGTGCCTGCGGCGATTAATGATGGAATTTCAGCATATCTTTCTTCAAGGGATGTTTTCATCACAATGGGTAATCTGAAAGTAAATGATTCTAGAATGTATGAAAGTGCAGTATTTGATTGGAATATTTACGAATATGGATTTAAGGACAATGATTTCAAGAAAGTTGGAACAATTCATTTAGAAGAGTTAAAGAAATACTTAGAAAAAGACCTCTATCGGAATTTTTTGTTTAATGGAAGGTATTTTATTTTGATTGATAAATCTATACAGGTCTACCGCTACGATTCCATGATTATCATCGATCTTTTAGATAATTTCAAAACTTACCGTTGGCTTAATTCAGGTAGATTGCCAGTTACAGGAAATAATGACAACTTTAGTGATCAGGAAATACATTATAAAGGGAAAGACTCATTGGCCTGGTCATCTAATTTTTCCTCCAAAAATTCAGCTACTAAAAAAGCTATTCAATACGTCATTTCTATTAATGATGTTTTAGCTGACTCAGCGTATTTAGGTAAGTTAACCGACGAACCTTGGTATATGGAATTTTTTAAAGTGATCATGTTAAGTATAGGTGTTTTGTTCATTATTTTTTTAATTTATTTAATTGGCAACATTAAGAGAAATCGAATAAAAAGAAATTTAAAAAATGTTTTGGGTGAAAATGAGCAAAAGCTATTGGACTTCTTATTATTAAATTATAGCCAAGGGTATGTTAATGGGCATCAACTAATCGCGTATTTTGGGCGGCATAAGGGCTCTCCAGAATCCCAAAGACAGTTTAGATCTAAGTTGATAGACAATTTCACTAAATCACTAGCCCTGATTTTTCAAAAATCTAATATCCTCGATATTCAACAAGATGAGAAGGACCAAAGGATGTTGAACTATCGATTGAATGATAAGATTTATAAAATTATCTCCAAGCTTTAGTTATTTCTGAAAGATGATGACGGGTTCAGTCTCAATCGTGTTACTTTGTTGGAATGCCTTGTCTTTAATGTAAATCTGAAATTTTAAGGTATCATTAAATTCAGTAAAAAGAGGCGAATAGCCTTTGTAAAAGGCATAAACAAATTGGGTTGAATAGGAAATGGATCCTTCTATGGGTCCAGGTTTTTGGTCGGGACGTAGTTGGAAATTGATTAATCCGCCGATTTTAGGGCTAAATAAGACAGGCACATATTTGCCATTTTTTTTCAATAATACATCTACTTCGAAATTTCTAAAGTCCTTGTATTTAGCATTTTCTTTCATTTCTGCCGCTGTAATTCCAAGGTCCCCGTCGCCATCTTCAAAGCGAATACTCATAATAATGGAATCGATTTTTGTTTTGCCACCAAAGCCATCATTACTTGTTTTGGTGATTTTTTGGATGGATTCAAACGAGATGGCTGGTGTGGTGCTAAACTCAGGTTCCTTCACACAACTCAATATGAGTAGCGTCAAAGAAAGAGTTAAACAGAATAAAAAACTTTTATTGGACATCCAATTCGTAAATTAAGAATCGTAAAGTTAATGATTTGGTTTAATTTTGTATGAAATTCGAAATAAAAGGTATGCAAGAAAATCCTGAGGCTGTGGAGTTGCAAATAAGCGCGCTGAAACGTAAAGTTTTAGAGGTAAGTTCTGCCAATTTTGAGGATTTAGCGATCGAGATATTTAATTTCCAAGCGCTACATAATCCTATTTATCAGTCATTTCTTAGGATGTTGGATTGTTCGGTGGATTCCGTTCGGTCTATGGATAAAATTCCTTTTTTGCCGATTGAGCTGTTTAAAACATACCAAGTTCAAACGGGTTTTTCCCCGGTGCTTTTCGACTTTGAAAGTTCAGGTACTACTGGGCAAATACCTTCCAAACACGCCGTTTGTGATCCCGAATTTTATAAAGAAAACTCACTGAATGCGTTTAATCATCTTTTTGGTTCAGTGACGGATTATCATATTTTTGCCTTATTGCCCTCTTATTTGGAAAGAAATACGTCCAGTTTGGTTTTCATGATGGACCATTTCATTCAAGAATCAAAATCTGAATTTTCTGGATTTTTTTTAAATCAATACGCTGAATTAGTAGCTCAAATTAAAGAAGCGTTAAAAACCAATCGGAAAATTTGGTTAATGGGGGTGACTTTTGGGCTTTTAGACTGGATTGATTCAGGACAAGATTTTTCATTTTGGAATGAGGCGATCAAAGAAGGTCGCATCATCGTCATGGAAACAGGAGGGATGAAGGGACGTAGAGAAGAGTGGATTAGGGATCGCATTCATACTTACATGATGGAGGGTATGGGATTTAAACAAGTGGCTTCTGAATATGGAATGACTGAATTATTTTCTCAAGCTTATTCATTTTCAGATGGTATTTTTATTCCGGCGAAAACCATGCGTGTGCTATTACGCGAGGTGAATGATCCATTTTCGCTCGTAAAAACGCCAGGAAAAGTAGGCGGGATTAAAGTGATTGATTTGGCTAATGTTGAATCCTGTTCTTTTGTTGAGACGAAGGATTTAGGCTCATTAGAAGAAGATGGTATTCGATTTAAAGTGCTTGGCCGCTTTGATAATTCAGAAATGAGGGGCTGCAGCATGATGGTTTCTGAGCCCTAGGTAATTTCGATTAGGGATGTGGAACCAGCCACGATGATCCATCTGTATAAAATTCATTTTTCCAGATAGGAACTTCTTTTTTCAAGGTGTCAATTAACCATTGGCATGCCGCAAAGGCCTCTGCTCGGTGCACGCAAGTCACCCCGATGATCACCGCAATATCACCTATTTCCAAAGGTCCGGTTCGATGACAAACCACGGTTTTGAGGATGGGCCATTTTTCTCCAGCAGATTCAATTAATCGTTCTATTTGTTTGACGGCCATGGGCGAATAGGCCTCCATGGTTAGCGCATTAACTTCTTTTCCTTGATTTTTATTTCGGATGGTGCCTATGAATAAACAAATTCCTCCGGCCTCTTCAGCTTGTAAAAATTTGAATTGGGGATCGATCAAAAGTGGGGAATCGATTAACTCAATTTTCTGCTCCATATTTATTTTCTTTGATAGGTCAAAAAGCTATATTGGAACGTATTTTTTTCATCGGTAACGCCTCTTTCTCGGGCTACCACTTCCCACGTATCTGCTGGGATCTCAGGAAAATATGTGTCCCCGTCGAAAATGTCATGTAGTTGGGTAACTAATATCTGATCCGCGACGGCAAGGCTCAATTGGTATATTTCAGCGCCACCCACAATGTAAATGTCTTCTCTTGAAATCGACTTAGCCTTTAAAATTGCCTCGTCTAGTGAATTTACGGTAATGATACCATCTGGATTAAATTCGGTCTGGCGCGTGATGGCGATCGTCGTCCGGTTAGGTAATGGCCTGCCGATGGACTCATAGGTTTTTCTCCCCATGATGATGACATGTCCCGTAGTGAGCGCTTTAAATCGCTGAAGGTCAGCAGGTAAATGCCAGATCAATGCATTGTTTTTACCAATGACTCTATTTTCATCAAAAGCGACTAATATCTTTATCAATTGTTCTAATTTTTTACCAAAAATAAGGGATTTTTCGGGATCTATTTAGCCCTATGTGGATATAAATGGATTTATGAAAAATTGATAAATTTATTTTCAATTATGCTTCCCAATTTGAGCTCAAACCACTAATTTTGTACAATTTTTGAGCCATACTGAAAGGCCCATCATTTTTGAAATTATAACGCTTTAAATTTATACCATCCTGTGCCTAAAGATTCGTCGATTAAATCAGTCCTAATTATTGGTTCCGGTCCCATTGTTATCGGTCAAGCATGTGAATTTGATTATGCAGGTTCCCAAGCAGCACGTTCGTTGAGGGAGGAAGGGATCGAAGTCATATTAATTAATTCTAATCCAGCGACGATTATGACGGATCCGATAAATGCGGATCACGTGTATTTGAAACCATTAGAAAAGGCGTCCATCATTCATATTTTAGAGCGTCATCAAATCGATGCGGTTTTACCTACGATGGGAGGACAAACAGCATTAAATTTAGCGATCGATTGTGATGCGGCTGGTATATGGGAAAAGTATGGCGTAAGGATTATTGGAGTTGACATTGCAGCGATTGAAACGACCGAGGATCGCGAGAAGTTCCGTTTGAAAATGATCGAGATTGGTATTGGTGTTTGCAAGGGTCGTACGGCTCGTTCATTTCTAGAAGGAAAAGAAATAGCACAGGAAACGGGTTTCCCTTTGGTCATTCGCCCATCATTTACCTTAGGAGGTACAGGGGGTGGTTTTGTTCATGACCCAAAAGACTTTGACGCAGCATTAAATAAAGGTTTACACGCTTCCCCCACCCACGAGGTGTTGGTGGAACAATCCATCATGGGTTGGAAAGAATATGAATTAGAGTTACTACGTGATCACATTGGTAATGTCATCATCATTTGCTCGATTGAGAATTTTGATCCGATGGGAATTCATACGGGAGATTCTATTACAGTTGCTCCGGCAATGACTTTGCCAGATACGATTTACCAACGAATGAGAGACATGGCCATCAAGATGATGAATGCCATAGGTACTTTCGCGGGTGGTTGTAATGTTCAGTTTTCATTAAATCCTGATACGGATGAGATTATTGCGATTGAAGTAAATCCAAGAGTTTCTAGATCGTCTGCTTTGGCATCTAAAGCAACGGGTTATCCGATTGCCAAAATTGCGGCTAAAATGTCCATTGGTTACAACTTGGACGAGTTGACCAATGCGATTACAGGAACGACCTCAGCTTATTTTGAGCCGGCATTAGATTATGTGATTGTTAAAGTACCAAGATGGAATTTTGATAAGTTCAAGGGCGCTGATCGGACGCTTGGTTTGCAAATGAAATCCGTGGGTGAAACCATGGGTATTGGACGTAATTTCCAAGAGGCACTTCAAAAAGCATGTCAGTCTTTAGAGATTAAGCGAAATGGGATGGGTGCGGATGGAAAAGAATTGAAAGATCAAGATGCGATTATGTATTCGTTGGCCAATCCTTCTTGGAATCGCTTGTTCCATATTTATGATGCCTTCAAAATGGGTATTTCATTTAAGACGATTCAGCAATTAACTAAAATTGATAAGTGGTTTTTGAATCAAATTGAGGATTTAGTTCGTGTCGAAAAAGAAATAGAGAAGTACTCGGTACACAATATCCCCAAGATTTTACTCGAAGAAGCGAAGCATAAGGGATTTGCGGATCGCCAAATTGCACACACATTACGTTGTTTAGAATCCGAGGTTTATGATAAGCGTAATAGCTTAGGCATTAAGCGTATCTACAAATGTGTGGATACCTGCGCCGCTGAATTTGAAGCAAAGACTCCTTATTATTATTCTACTTTTGGACAGGAAGGTGCAGAGGTTTTGGATAATGAATCCGTCGTATCAACCAAGAAAAAGGTGGTTGTATTGGGTTCGGGGCCCAACCGGATTGGTCAAGGAATCGAATTTGACTATTCGTGTGTGCATGGGGTGTTAGCAGCTAAAGAAGCTGGTTATGAGACCATTATGATTAATTCAAATCCTGAAACGGTGTCAACGGACTTTGATATAGCTGATAAATTATATTTTGAACCCGTATTTTGGGAGCATGTCTATGACATCATTCAGCATGAAAAACCGGAGGGTGTGATTGTCCAATTGGGTGGGCAAACGGCTTTAAAATTAGCCGAGAAGCTTTCAAAATATGGCATTAAAATTTTAGGTACTTCCTTTGAAGCATTAGATTTAGCTGAGGACCGTGGAGCTTTCTCCAGTCTATTGAAAGATTTAGATATCCCTTATCCAAGGTTTGGCGTTTGTGAAGATGCGGATAATGCTGCAGCGCTCGGACGCGAATTAGGATATCCATTGTTGGTCCGCCCATCCTATGTTTTGGGTGGCCAATCCATGAAAATTGTGATTAATGAGCAGGAATTGGAGCAACATGTCGTCGATATTTTACGCGATATTCCAGGGAACAAAATCTTATTGGATCACTTCTTAGAAAATGCCATTGAGGCGGAGGCAGATGCGATCTGTGACGGAGAAGATGTGTACATCATCGGTTTAATGGAGCACATTGAGCCGGCAGGTATCCACTCGGGTGATTCTCATTCGGTGTTACCTCCATTCGATTTGTCGGATCACGTGATCAAGCAAATCGAAGATCATACGCGTAAGATTGCGGTAGCATTGAAAACGAAAGGTCTTTTAAATATCCAGTTTGCAGTAAAAGATGAAGTGGTGTACATCATCGAAGCGAACCCTCGAGCATCTCGGACCGTTCCATTTATCTGCAAGGCATACCAAGAACCTTATGTCAATTATGCGACAAAGGTGATGTTGGGCGATAAAAAGGTAAAAGATTTCAATTTCAAACCGGTGAAAAAAGGATATGCAATTAAGATTCCTGTATTTTCTTTCTCTAAGTTTCCTAATGTCAATATGGAGCTAGGACCCGAAATGAAATCAACAGGTGAAGCGATCTATTTCATTGATGATTTGAAAGATGATTTCTTTCGCAAGGTGTATGGGGAACGAAATTTATATTTAAGCCGTTAAGTAATCATGTTAAAAGTACTCGCTTTTGGATTGGTTTTTTACTATGTGATTTGGCCTTTGGTGCGATTCCTGTTTAAGGGATTTATCATCACGCAGGTGCATAGAAAGATGTCGGAGCAAGATATTCGTTCCAAACAAGCTGCAACAAAAGCGCGAAAAGAAGGTTCGATAGATGTGGATTATGTTCCCCCAGCGGGAAAGAATAAAAAACCATCGGCCGATGAAGGAGATTATGTGCCTTACGAAGAAATTAAAGAGTAAAAAATGGTAAGAGGATTTGTCGTTTATTTCTTGTTGGTATTTTGTTTGTTAACCAAAGATGGCCTAACGTTAGCGTTCAACATATTGAATGAAAAGAGTACCATTTCTTTAGAGATGAATTTTGAAGATTCATTGGAAGAAGATGGAACTGACGAATTTTTTGCAAGTGACGATTTTGGTTTAGATGTAAACCAAAATAATTTCGATGGTTTTACTGATAAATCAATTAACGATCAGTATAAACAATCTAGCTTACATGTGCTCCTTGAGCAAGAGAGTCCCCCTCCCCGCATGGCGTAATTACGCATGCATTATTGAAACAAAATCATAAAATCTTCTTGTTATCTGTGCGTCGCGCACAGATAAATTAAATCGTTATGAAAGCATACGCATTAGCGTCTATGTTTGTCTTTATGGTTTTTGCAGGCTTCAGCCAAGGTAAAAACTATAAAAATCAGATAAACAGGACATTGAAAGATAAAGTATTGATTGAAAAACAGGTAGAAATAAAAGAAAAGAAACCTAGTATTCAAACCCCGAAGTACCAAGAATACAAACCCAATATAGAATGGGTGGATACATTTAAAACACAAACCCCTTCCTACAAACAACATGGGGGAAGGCCTAACTAAGTAGATTATGAAAAAATACCTATTGGGATTTATGCTTTTAACAGCCTGTACGGCTAAAAAAGAGGAGGTAGTGGAAGTTCAAACATTGGAAGTTTCTACCCCAATTTCCTTAGACACGACAATTCATCAAGAATTCGTGGCTGATATTCATGCCGTTCAAAATGTGGAGATACGCGCTCGAGTTAAAGGTTATTTAGACCGTATTTTCGTGGATGAAGGTAAGCAAGTAAAAAGAGGGCAGGTTATGTTTACCATTAATAGCCAAGAATATGTGGCTGATCAAGCCCGAGCTAAAGCGGTTTTAAGCCAGGCGTCAGCTGAATTAAAAGCAGAGGAATTGACTTTGGTTAACACCCGATTGTTGGTTGACAAAAATGTAATTTCAAAAAACCAATTAGCCATATCGCTCGCAAAGGTGGATGGACTTAAGGCAAAATGCGAAGAGGCGCTAGCACATGTACGAGCTGCTGAATTAAAAGTAGAAAATTCCAATATTAGAGCCCCATTTGAGGGGATCGTTGACCGATTACCTTTTAAGCGCGGTAGTTTAGTCGACGAAGGAACCTTGTTGACTACGCTATCTGACAACCAAAACGTCTTCGCTTATTTCAATGTGTCTGAACAAGAATACCTTGCCTTTAGTGAACAAGATGGTGTAAATAAATCGGCATCGGTCGATTTAGTTTTGGCCAATGGAGAAAAATATTCAGAAAAGGGCTTAGTTGAAACTATTGAAGGGGAGTTCGATAAAAATACGGGAAATATTGCCTTCCGTGCTCGTTTCGCGAATCCGAATAAACTCCTGCGCCACGGGGCATCAGGGAAAGTTCAATTGCCTAAAAAAGTAACGGACTATTGGGCTATTCCTCAAAAATCTGTTTTTGAAATTCAAGAAAAGAGCTATGTTTTCGTGAAAGATGCGGTCGGTATTGTCAAGATGAAGAGTATTGTACCAGACTTACGCATTCCCCATTTTTACCTAGTTAAAAATGGATTTTCATCTAAGGATACCATCTTAATTGAGGGGATTCAGCTCGTAAAGCAAGGCCAAAAAATCAAGTCGACCTTCAAGTCGATGCGCCAATTATTAACGGATTATAAAGCACTGTAACATGGTACAACAATTCATAACCCGACCGGTATTGTCGATCGTTGTATCGATCTTTATCGTGATTTTTGGGGTGATTGCCATGCAGCAATTGCCCATTACGCAATTTCCAGATATTGTTCCGCCGGCCGTAACCGTCACCACTAAGTATACGGGAGCAAATGCGGAAGTATGCGCTAAAGCCGTAGTCACCCCGCTCGAACGCGCGATCAATGGAGTAGCTGGCATGACTTACATGACATCTGTTTCAGGTAATGATGGAACCAGTATTATTCAAGTCTATTTTCAAGTAGGAACCGATCCGGATGTGGCGGCGGTCAACGTACAAACTCGGGTTCAAACAGTCCTAGAAGAGTTGCCAGAAGAGGTAATTAAAGCAGGTTTAATTACAGAAAAAGAAGTGAACAGTATGTTGTTGTATGTGAATCTTTTGAGCGAGGATGCGGACATCGACGAGAAGTTCATTTATAATTTTGCAGACATTAACGTGCTTCCCGAATTAAAAAGAATTGACGGGGTTGGGTTTGCGGACATCATGGGCCAAAGAGAATATGCGATGCGTATTTGGTTGCACCCGGATCGTTTATTTGCCTATAAGCTTTCCGCGGAAGATGTTATTCAAGCTTTGCGCAATCAAAATGTGGAGGCTGCTCCGGGTAAAATTGGGGAAAGTTCGGGTAAACATCCACAGGCTTTACAATATGTGATGCGCTATACGGGGAAATTTACCCAGGTGGCTGAATATGAAAACTTAGTGATCAAAGCGACTGAAACAGGTCAAATATTACGTTTGAAAGATTTGGCAGATGTGGAGTTTGGGTCCTTAGATTACGACGTGCTTTCGAAAGAAAATGGCCGACCATCCGCGGCGATATTATTGAAACAACGTCCGGGTTCGAATGCGGCAGAAGTAATTGAAAATGTAAAAAAACGACTAACTGAATTGAAGACCACCACTTTTCCTCCAGGCATGGGTTTTACGATTTCGTATGACGTTTCCCGTTTCTTGGATGCTTCGATTCATGAGGTTATTAAGACTTTATTGGAAGCATTTTTACTTGTAGCCTTGGTGGTTTTTATCTTCTTACAAGATTGGCGTGCGACCTTAGTGCCGATTATTGCAGTTCCGGTTTCACTGGTTGGTACATTTACGTTTATGTTGGCCTTCGGGTTCTCCATCAACTTATTGACGTTATTTTCCTTGGTTTTAGCTATTGGTATTGTGGTGGATAATGCAATTGTCGTCGTGGAAGCTGTCCATGCCAAAATGGAGGAAAAAGACATGCCTGTTTTAGCTGCGACCCAAGAAGCGATGCACGAAATTTCAGGAGCAATTTTAGCGATTACCTTAGTGATGGGTGCAGTATTTGTCCCGGTTGCTTTTCTTTCAGGGCCAATAGGTGTATTTTTTAGACAGTTCTCTGTAACCATGGCGATTTCGATTGCCTTGTCGGGCTTAACGGCATTGACTTTAACTCCCGCATTATGCGTGTTATTATTGAAAAAGCCGGAACATAATCAAAAGAATTGGTTAGGGAAATTTTTCCATGCCTTCAATCATCGCTACGACCAAATCGCACAAAAATACTTGGTTTGGGTAGGTGCTTTGATCAGTAAACGAATTTTGATGTGGTTGATTTTGCTTGGTTCCGTCGTTGGAACAGTGGTCCTATCGGGTATCGTACCAAGTGGATTTATTCCTTCGGAGGATCAAGGAACTTTGTATGTGAATGCAACAACTCCGGCGGGAGCGACGTTAGAGCGTACCGAAAGTGTGATGGACCAAGTGTTTAAATCGATTAAAGAAGTGGATGCTATTGAGTCATTTTCAACATTGGCCGGATTTAGTTTGCTAACAGATGGTTCAGGGGCTTCGTATGGAACAGGGATTATAACCTTAAAACCATGGGAAGAGCGTAAGGAAACAGTAGATGAATTAACCGAGATTATTCGAAAAAAGACGAGCGGAATCAAGGATGCGAGCATTCAATTTTTCCCGCCACCAGCCGTTCCAGGTTTTGGAAATGCCTCTGGTTTTGAATTTAGAATTCAAGATCGAAGTGGTTCAGGGGATTTACAGAAATTGGCAGCAGTGGCCAATGAATTTGCTAAAAAACTCAATGCGGTGCCTGAGATTCAAAATACCTTCTCCAGTTTTGACCCCAGTTTTCCGCAGTATATGTTGGAAGTAGACCAAGAAGCCGCCGCACAGAAGGGTGTAAATGTATTGCCAGCCATGGACAACTTACAAACTTTATTGGGTAGTTTTTATGCGACAAATTTTATCCGCTTTGGCCAGATGTATAAGGTTATGGTGCAGGTGGATCCGCGTTACCGCGCGCATCCAGATGATGTGTTGAAGTTTTACTCCAAAAATAAAGCTGGCGAAATGGTTCCCTATTCATCATTCGTGAAGATGAAACGTGTCTATGGGCCGGAGCAATTTACACGTTACAACATGTTTACGTCTGCGATGGTCAATGGAGAACCGGCCCCGGGTTTCTCTTCAGGAGCCGTTTTGGATATCATTCGGGCAGAGGCAGTGAAAAGTTTGCCGCGTGGTTATACGCTTGAGTGGTCGGGTATGACGCGTGAAGAGGATTTAGCAGGGAACCAAGCAATATTCATTTTTGCAATCTGTTTGCTATTCGTGTATTTGTTGTTGGCCGCGCAATATGAATCATTTTTGCTGCCCTTTCCGGTGCTTCTCTTTTTGCCGATGGGTGCTATGGGCACCTACGCTTTCTTATATTTATTTGGTTTACAAAACAACATTTATGCCCAAGTGGCGCTGGTGATGTTGATCGGTTTATTAGGTAAAAATGCCATTTTGATTGTCGAGTTTGCGATTGCAAAACAAAAGGAAGGGGCATCGATCATCGAGGCGGCTAAAGAAGGAGCTTTCTCAAGATTGCGCCCTATTTTGATGACGTCATTCGCCTTTGTGGCAGGATTAATTCCGCTTATGATTGCATCTGGGGCAGGTGCGATCGGAAATAGAACGATTGGTACTGCCTCCGCTGGCGGGATGATTTTGGGTACGGTAGGAGGTCTTTTGGTGATTCCGGGATTGTATGTGGTATTCGCATCGCTCTCGGCTAAAATGTCTAAAAATGAAAAATAACTATATTGTCTTATTGATTGCTTTGAGTTTGTCGTCTTGTACGTCGAGCATATTGAAAGAGCAACTTAAAATAAATGCTGAAATTGAAACTTATCGAGTTTCAAAAGAAAATCCTTCCGTTTCAGATGTGCAAGAATGTTGGAAGCGTGACACCTTGTTATTGCAATTAATAGACTCCGTTTTGATTCGAAGTAATGACATTAAGATCGGCTTTTTGGAAGTTGCCATGTCAAAGGCTGATTTTGGATACCAGAGAGGTTTAAGAAAACCTATCGTGAATGGGTTAATTCAGCCCAGCATAAGACGATTTGGAAAATATACGATGGATGCGGTGGGTAATTATGATACCCAATTTTCTACTAATATTACCAAGGAACAAATCATTCCAGAAAATTTACCTGATTTACAAGTCGGCTTACAATCAAGTTGGGAAATGGATATTTGGGGAAAACTAGCCAAAAGGAAAAAGGCAAGTGCCCTCCGTTATTTGGCCTCAGAATCAGGACAGCAATGGTCAATAACTTCCATAGTGGCAGAAGTGGCAAGTTCATATGGTCAGCTGATTGCATTAGATAAAGAGTTGGATATCCTAAAATCCAACATCGAAATTCAACGAAAGGTCTTCGAATTAGTGCAAGTGCAGAAGGAAGCTGGGGCGGTGAATGAGTCTGCTGTCCAGCAATTAGAGGCACAATGGTTAAACTCACGGGCACAGGAAGGAGATGTGCTCCAACAAATTATAAGTTTAGAAAATGCGATTCGTCTCTTTTTAAATAAACCCAATGCCCCTATTTTACGATCAAAATTCCCCTTTCAATGCGCGCTGGATAGTAGCTTATTTGCTCGGGTGAAAATAGATCAATTAGAGAATAGGCCTGATATTAGGCAGGCAAAATTGAATTTAATGGCTGCCTTTGAAACAAAGGAAAGTGCGGTTTTAGCCTTGAAGCCTTCTGTTGTTCTATCCGGTATTTTAGGCGTGCAAGGGTTTCAGCCAGCTTATTTATTTCAACTTCCAGCCTCCATGGCTTATCAATTGATTGGAGGAATCACGAGTCCTTGGTTGAATCGATCAGCCTTAACCGCTGATATTTTGCGCTCCGAATCTCAGTGGAAGTCAAAAGATTTAGCCTATCAAAATGTGCTAGTGAAGGGATATCTGGAATGGGATACTCAGGTCAAGTCATTAGCCTATTTGCAAAAACAGCAACAACTCAAGCAACGGGAAGTGCTTTTAACGAAGGGAGCCATAAATACAGTAGGAACCCTCTTTTTAACGGCTAATGCAAGTTATTTAGAAGTATTGACCGCGCAACAAAATGCCTTACGATCGGAATTAGAGCTATTAGAAATATCTCGAAATCAGTGGATGCGTGCGATTAACTTGTACCGAGTTTTAGGTGGAGGCTGGTAGCACAAGGCTTGCAATCACTTTCGGAAAATCTCGGTGCTCTAAAACTTGGCCTTTTTTGGCTACATCTTCCGGAGTGTCGCTTGGATCCACGGCGAAGGAGCTTTGGAAAATAATGCCACCCTCATCATAATGTTCATTCACGAAATGAATGGTGATTCCGGATTCTTTCTCGCCCGCTTCCACGACGGCCTCATGAACAAAATGCCCATACATGCCTTTTCCTCCGAATTTCGGCAATAGGGCAGGATGTAAATTCACGATTCTTTGAGGAAATGCTTGGATGAAATCGCTTGGAACCAGCCATAAAAAGCCTGCTAAAATAACCCAATCGGTGTTTAATGATTGAATTTTTTTCAACAAGGTTCCATCTTTATATTCAGCTCTATTGAAGATAGTGCAGGGAATCGCTAATCTTTCTGCGCGCGAAATAACACCAGCTTCTGGATTGTTGCTAAAGATATGCGTGATTAAAACCTCATTTGAATCCTTGAAATATTCAAAAATTTTTTCGGCGTTTGAACCAGAACCAGAGGCAAAAATGACTAAATTTTTCAAGCGCATTGAATTAATTAACACAAATTTAGCCTTAAATCAGGAACCTTTTGGGTTTTATGTCAGTTTTAATTGATATTCTAATAAATTTGAGGCATGAAAATAGGGATTATTTGTTATCCTACTTACGGGGGTAGTGGTGTTGTGGCCACAGAATTAGGAAAGGCATTAGCCTCGGTAGGTCACGAAGTACATTTTATTACCTATACCCAACCGCCTCGCTTGGATTTTTTTAGCGAAAACATTTTCTATCACGAAGTTTCCGTGGCATCCTATCCGCTCTTCGAATATTTACCCTACGAATCAGCCTTGGCCAGTAAAATGGTGGATGTGACGATTAACGAGCAGCTTGATTTAATTCATGTTCACTATGCGATTCCTCATGCTTCAGCTGCTTATTTGGCGAAGCAAATTTTAAAATATAAAGGCATTCACGTTCCCGTGATTACCACGCTTCACGGAACCGACATTACGTTAGTGGGCCGTGATCCATCTTTCGAGCCAGTGGTTACTTTTTCCATCAATGAATCTGATGGGGTTACCGCGGTTTCTGAAAGTCTAAAAAATGACACGTATTCCTCCTTTGAAATTTTAAGTAACATTGAGGTGATTCCCAATTTTATCGACCTTGAGCGATTTAAAAAACAACCTAAGGAGCATTTTAAATTAGCCATTTGTCCACATGGAGAAAAGTTATTGATCCATACGTCCAATTTCCGGAAAGTAAAACGAATTGAAGATATCATTCAAGTTTTTGCCAAAGTCCAAAAGCAAATTCCTTCAAAGCTTTTATTAGTAGGGGATGGTCCTGAAAGAACCGCTATTGAGGTATTGTGTAGGGAATTGGGGGTTCAAGCAGATGTGCGTTTTCTAGGTAAATTAGATACGATTGAGGAGGCTTTGTCGTTGGCCGACTTATTTCTACTTACTTCCGAAAAGGAAAGTTTTGGTTTATCTGCATTGGAAGCGATGGCCTGTGAAGTACCTGTCATTTCCTCTAACGCTGGCGGCATAACGGAGGTAAACATTCACGGGGAAACAGGATTTGTCAGTGAAATCGGAGATGTGGAGGATATGGCAAAAAATGCAATCGCTATTTTGTCTGACCCCGTTTTACATGCAGCCATGAAAAAAAATGCATTAGAACGTGCCAAATTATTTGACATCAAAAAGATTCTACCTTTATACGAGAAGTATTACGAAAAAATCGTGGGTCAAAGTTGGCGCTTCCCCAACCCCAGTCTTTTAGAAAACGATACGGAAATCGAGGACTAATCCATCACTCGAACACTTTGAAGATCTGTTGTTTGTTCCAATAAGTCCTGCATAGTTTGTTGGAGAACTGGATGTAAAAAATTCGGAGCAATCTCGGCCATGGGGATTAAAACAAAGCGTCTATTGGCAATTTGAGGATGCGGGATATCTAGATTTTCACTACTGATAATTTGATTTTCAACAAAAAGGATGTCAAGGTCTAGTATTCGAGGACCCCAGATGACATCGCGCCGACGGCCAAAAAACAACTCGATATCTAATAATTCAGACATGATTTTTTCAGGATTTAAATCGGTTTCTAATGAAATTACTTGGTTTAAAAAATCCGGCTGATCTGTTTTTCCCCAAGCAGCTGTTTGATAAATTTTAGAAAATGCAGTAATGCGACCTATTTTTTTTTCAATTTCAAGGTATGAGTTTTTAAATATTTCAAGGGTATTTCCTAGATTGCCACCTAAAGAGATAAAAACGATAAAAGACATAGATTTTTTAATTTAAAACAAGATACGAAATTCCTTTTTATGCTTTTACATTACGATGGAAGATGAATTAAAACCTGGAGTTCTTTTGATCTCAGAACCATTTCTTGAAGATTCGGCATTCCATAGGTCTGTGATATTACTATGCG
Source organism: Cytophagaceae bacterium (assembly GCA_947486835.1). Lineage (GTDB taxonomy): Bacteria > Bacteroidota > Bacteroidia > Cytophagales > Spirosomataceae > Aquirufa. Next base: position 16,257 of record CANKVC010000017.1, read on the forward strand.
AACATTCTAATTCGCATTCTTTTGGGCTCATCTTAAACCAAAAGCAAGAGGTCGTATTCGATTCAATCGTAGATGAAAAGGTATTGGAAAATGTACCCTTGTTTTCAGGGGGGCCTGTGGATCCCACGATCATGCAATTTTTACACCGCAGGCCTGATCTTATTCCGGATGGGATTGAAATTTCCAAAGGAATATTTTGGTCGGGAAGTTTTGAAAAAGCCATTGAGCATGTGGTGAGTGGGGCCATCAATTTCAAAGAGATCAAATTTTTTATCGGGTATTCGGGTTGGGGTGCGGGCCAACTAGCCCGCGAGGTGAAGCAAAATGCTTGGTATTTACATCCGGCTCGAGAAGATTACGTGTTTGACGAATCGAATAAAAATTTATGGCGGACAGTACTTTATGATAAGGGAGGGGATTTTCGGGTTTTGTCGACCTATCCTGATGACCCAACGTTAAACTAACTTATTCGGGCCCAATTGGTCGTATCCTTTTTTTGTTGGCGCACCTGATCTCGAATCATCGCATTTTTATCATGCTCTAAATTGGGATCTTCGTTTAATATAGATACAGCCGTCTCCCGGGCCACTTTTAAAATCTCCCCATCTTTGGATAAATCAGCAATCATTAGGTCGATAGCCCCACTCTGTCTCGTTCCTCCAATATCTCCAGGGCCTCTTAATTGTAAATCCACTTCAGCTATTTCAAAGCCATTATTCGTCCTTACCATCGTTTCAATACGTTTTTTTGTATCCGCTGAAATTTTATAGTCGGTGAGTAACAAACAATAACTTTGCTCAGCTCCTCGGCCCACCCGGCCTCTAAGTTGGTGCAATTGCGCTAACCCAAATCGCTCCGCACTTTCGATGATCATGACGGAAGCGTTAGGCACATTCACTCCCACTTCAATCACGGTCGTGGCCACCATGATTTTGGTTTCATTTTTGACAAAACGAGCCATCTCGAAATCTTTGTCGGCCGGCTTCATTTTCCCATGCAATATCCCCAAAGGTATTTCAGGGAAGGCCCTTGTAATACTTTCGTGCCCATCCATTAAATCTTTGAAGTCCATTTTTTCAGACTCCTCGATGAGTGGATAAACGATGTATACTTGACGCCCTTTTTGAATCTCACTTTGGATAAAACTAAAGACTTGCAAACGATGTGAGTCATAGCGGTGAATCGTTTGAATAGGTTTTCTACCCGCCGGCAATTCATCGATTACCGAAACATCAAGATCTCCGTATAAAGTCATGGCCAAGGTTCTCGGGATCGGAGTTGCCGTCATGACTAAAACATGGGGATGAATTTGCTTATTTTTATCCCAAAGTTTCGCTCTTTGAGCTACCCCAAAACGATGTTGCTCGTCAATGATGCAAAGCCCTAAATTTTTAAATTGGACCACATCTTCAAAAATGGCATGTGTCCCCACTAATATATTCAGGCTCCCCGACTGTAATCCCTCATGTATTTCCACGCGATCTTTCTTCTTCACAGATCCCGTGAGTTTGGCAATGGAGATGCCTAAAAGATCAGCAAACTTTTTTAATCCTTGAAAATGTTGGTCAGCTAGGATTTCGGTAGGGGCCAACAAACAAGCCTGGGTTCCATTGTCGATGGCGAGTAACATAGAAATAAAGGCGACAATGGTTTTTCCGGAACCCACGTCCCCTTGAAGGAGTCGGTTCATTTGATTGCCCGAGCGCATGTCTTCAAAAATCTCCCGAATAACTTTTTTTTGCGCCTCCGTTAATGAAAAGGGAAGATGATCCTTGTAAAAGGTAGTTAATAAGGCAGCAGAAGAAAATATTTGGCCTGGAAAAGCTGTTTTGCGAACTAAATTTTGCTTGATTAAACGCAGCTGATTATAAAATAATTCTTCAAATTTCAACCGTCTTCTTGCTTGGTGTAGCCAATTTTCCGACTGCGGTAGGTGAATGTGGTAGAGCGCTTCCTGCTTAGAAATTAATTTAAATTGCTGGATGATCTCTTGAGGCAAAGTTTCCCTTATATATGGAAATGAAACTTCCAACAAACTTTTTTGTAAGGAAGCAATCAATTTGCTGTCGACGTATTTCTTACGTAATTTTTCAGTCAGTGGATAAATGGGCTGAAAAAATTTCTCTGAAATCTGTGGCCCTTTGTAGACTTCCATCTCAGGATGGGTCATTTGAATTTGGCCATTGAAACTCCCGGGCTTACCGTAAAATAAAAAATCTACTCCGCTAATTAATGATTTTTCAATCCATTTAACTCCTTGAAACCAAACTAATTCGATGCATCCCGTTTCATCACAGCACTCTGCTACGAGTCTTTCTCTGCGCCCAACGCCTATTTTTTCTTTGTATTTGATGCGTCCAATAAATTGGACATTTTCCATTTGATCATTGATTTCAGCGATAGGCGTTAGTAAAGTTCTATCTTCGTATCTGAATGGAAAATATTGGATCAGGTCCCCAAAGGTAAATAACCCTAATTCCGATTGCAGCAATGACAAACGTGCAGGTGTCATCCCGCGCAAAGTCGCTAAATCTGATTCGAAAAATTGGGATGTGGACATTGAACAAAAATTTTGTGAATTTAGGTATATTTACAAAACCTTTACATTGATTTTTTTAAAAGCTTTATGGTGCGCGTATATTTTTTTACTTTCAAACAAAAATTACAAAATCTGAAAACGATTCTTTCAATCCTCCTTTTTGTTCAATTAACTGCTTTTGGACAAGATTGTGCCACTAAAGTATGGGTGGCAACGGATAAAAAAATAATCATGTTTGCCCCTGAACCGGGTGAAAATCCTACTCCTATTTTAATGCCGGTAAATGGGGCTAAAACGGCTGGTATAAAATGGTCATGGACGCCTAAATTAGGCTTATCTGATCCTCTAAGCCTTAATCCATATTTTGATGTAAAGGCATTAGGTGATTTGGGAGGGAATGCATTTAAGACGACGTACTTTATTAATGGCTATTTACCGGGTGCAACGACAGCAGCGGATTGCCGGAATTTTGCTACAATCGATATCATCATTTTGGCGAGAGTAAAACCTTATGATGCCATATCCCCTAATAATGATGATTTAAATGATTATTGGACCATCGATAATATTTCATCCTATCCATATGCAGAGATTTATGTGATGGATCGCTGGGGCTTGAAAGTTTATGAAAGTTCTGGTTCGATGTATGAAGAAAAACCATTTAGGGGAAAATATAATGGAAAAGATTTGCCAACGGGCACCTATATATATGTCATTAGGCCAAATTTGGAAGACTATCCAGAGGCCTATCCTGATGTGATCGGAAATTTGACCATCGTAAGATAATGAAGGGATATTTAGACCAAAACATTCAGTCGGAAGGATTCGTCGTAAGCCAATTTGAGGATTTACTCAATTGGGCTCGGGCAAGTTCTTTATGGCCAATGAGTTTTGGTTTGGCTTGTTGCGCGATTGAAATGATGCAAACCTTTGCATCTGGATATGATTTGGATCGCTTTGGTGTATTTCCAAGGCCTTCCCCTAGACAGTCTGATGTGATGATTGTGGCAGGAACGGTTACTTTTAAGATGGCAGATCGAATTAGAAGACTCTATGAACAAATGCCAGAACCTCGCTATGTGATATCGATGGGGTCGTGTGCCAACTGTGGAGGCCCGTACTGGGAACACGGTTATCACGTCGTTAAAGGGGTAGACCGAGTAATTCCTGTGGATGTGTATGTACCAGGTTGTCCGCCTAGGCCCGAAGCTTTGTTAGGGGGAATTTTGAAATTACAAGAAAAAATCAATCAAGAAACGCGTGTCGTGCCCCAAATTATTTTGGACGCCATCGCTCAAAAAGCCTAAGGATGGATGCGCTAGATATAAAAAATCTGATTGAAAGTGAATTGAACATCTCGGTTGAATGGGACGAAAAATCGGATCGCATCACGGTTCAGCCAACTCAACTAGTTTCCGTTTGTGATTTTTTATGGCGCAATCCAGCGACTTATTTTGATTCACTTTCTTGCCTTACTGCGATAGATAATGGTCCTGAAAATGGAACGCTTGAAATTATATATACTCTTTACTCTATCCCAAATCACCTTACTTTTCACATTCGATTGGAAGTTCCTCGATTGCAAGCGGATGGGAAATTACCCGTCGTGCCTAGTTTGAGTGGGATTTGGAAAACGGCCAATTGGCACGAGCGAGAAGCATTTGACCTCGTGGGGGTTGTGTTTGAGGGTCATCCTGACATGACTCGCATTTTGCTTCCCGCTGATTGGGTAGGTCATCCACTTCGCAAAGATTACGTAGAGCAGGAAAAGTATCATGGAATTCAAGTGAAATTTTAGCCCATGAAAATTGCCGGTTTTACCTTCATTCGGAATGCGATCAAAAATGATTATTCGATCGTGGAAGCCATCACATCAATTTTACCAATTTGTGACGAGTTTGTTGTGGCTGTTGGCCAATCAGAAGACAATACATTGAGCCTAATTCAAGGAATCAAATCAGATAAAATCAGGATTATTGAGACGATATGGGATGATACAAAACGAGAAGGGGGGAGGGTTTTTGCTTTAGAAACGGATAAGGCTTATCAGGCTATTTCACCAGATACTGACTGGGCATTTTATATTCAAGGGGACGAATGTGTGCACGAGGATGATCTCAATGGTATTTTAGAGGATTTAAAAGAGCATCAGGAAAACCCTGAGGTGGAGGGTTTATTGTTTA
>CANKVC010000018.1 GCA_947486835.1 Cytophagaceae bacterium
TGAAATTTGTAGGTCAACGGGCCTTTTGAGTGAATCGGCAGCTAAAGACAATGCATTTTTTTGGTTCAATATAAGGAGCGAGCCTAATTTCTGATCATTAGGGGACATTTTGCCAATACTTAAAACATAAGATTTATTGGCATGGAAATTTGCGTATACGACAGGTCTTTCCGTACTTACCGTTTTTTTAATTTGTAATTGGGCATCTAAAATTTCAAGTTTTTGATTCCTTTTTCCAATCCAAATTTCTTTCTGTTTTGGGTTAAAAGTGACCGATGTCACCACGCCGGTTGGCTCCTCTGGATAAATAATTTCTCTCGTTGAGAAGTGCATGGTTTCATTAGAAACATTCACTTTTTTTGCTTGAGGCAAAGGCTTTTCCGGAGCATTTTCAATGTAATAAGCGACGATGGCCTCCCAATCTTTTTGGCTTATTTCGGGTGTTTCAGGATAAATGCCAAGATTGGTAGCGCTTTCATATTGCTCCTCAGGAATTTTAGTTAGTAATTCAAAGCGGTTGCCAACACCTAATCGGTAGGCCATTTCTGGCAAAACACCCTCTTTCCATGTTTTCTTATCTAATAAAGAAGGGTCCGGAAATTTATGACATGAAGCACATTTTTTTTTAGCCAATGCCTCCCCTTCAGATTCCGTACCCGACTGGCAACTAGTAAAAATTAAAACAAATACTAAACTAAAATACAGATAACGCATGTATTAATTGACTGGTTGTTGGTTTGTAGCGAGGGAGTCTTGACCCACCTTACCGCTGCAAGTTAAATCGAAAGTAAAATTATCAGGCTTCAGGAATGGCATTTTTCGGTATCCTTCTATGGCTAATGTCGCATCTGAATACACACGCTCCATGAATTTTGCATAAACGGGCATAGCCATTTTAGCTCCTTGGCCTAGGGCCAAACTTCGAAAGTGGATACTTCGATCATCACCACCGACCCAAACTCCAGCAACAATTTTTTGAGTAACTCCCATGAACCATCCATCTGAATAATTAGAAGTAGTTCCTGTTTTAGCACCAATTTCATTCCCGGCTACAATCGAAGTTCTCTTTAATCCTTCCGCTGTTCCACCAGGTTCATGTACCGCACCTTGAAGCATGTAAGTCATCAAATAGGCCGTTTCAGGCTTGATAGCTGCTTTTTCTATTTGCGAAAATTCTCTTAAAACCGTACCTACTTTATCGGTAATTTTTAATACTAAAATAGGATCTGTTTTTTCTCCCCCATTTGCCATCGTGCTATAACCCGTTACTTGGTCTAATAAAGAGACTTCAGAGGCACCTAAACATAAAGATGGCACTTCATTCAAAGGACTAGTTATGCCACATTTATGTGCAAATTCCGCAATTTTAGCGGGTCCCAATTGTTTCATTAGCTTAGCCGAAATAGAGTTGATCGACAATCCCATGGCACGGCGCATTTTTAAGCTTTCATAGGAGAATTTACCATCTGAATTTTGTGGCGTCCAAGTACTTCCGGTTAAGCCATCTTCTTCCCCAAAGGTTACAGGTTCATCCACTAGCTCATCACATGGATTGATGATTTCATTTTCAATGGCCGCTCCGTAAACGAATGGCTTGAACGTTGAACCCGGCTGGCGCCTACTTTGTGAAATATGATCAAACTTAAAATACTTATAATTAATTCCGCCGATCCATGCTTTTACGTGGCCATTGGTAGGATCCATGGCCATAAAACCACAGTTTAAAATCTTTTTATAATAGCGCAGGGAATCCATGGAACTGAATGTGGTATCAATATCTCCTTGGTAAGAAAAAACGGTCATTTTAATCGGTTTGTTCAATTCCTCCCATACTTTAAATTCGTCATTATCATAGGCTGTCATTAAGTCTCGATAGCGTTGCGTACGCTTCATCGCATCTTTTAAAAAGCCTTTAATTTCCTTCATTTCTTCATTTACCCATGGATTTCTACCTTGCCAATGCGAATAAAATAATTTTTGTTCTGCCTGCATATGTTCCCTGACAGACTCCTCTGCATATTTCTGCATCCGCGAGTCAATGCTCGTGTAAATACGCAGACCACTGGTATATAAGTTGAGCTGCTGATTTTCGGGCCTATCTTTATTAATCTCTTTTAATGTAGCTAAAACTTGTATTCTAATGGCCTCTCTAAAATAAGGAGCAGCTCCTGTATTTTGATTTTCAACTTTATAATGAAGATTTAGAGGAGCTTCTCGCATTTTTGGTAGGTCCTCTTCGGTAAGAAATTCGTATTTTGCCAACTGCCCCAATACGGTATTTCTTCTTTCAATCGTCTTTTCAGGTCTTACCCGTGGATCATACAAGGAGGGGTTTTGGAGTAGGCCAATCAATGTTGCCGCCTCAGGCAGTGTGATATCTTTTAAATCTTTTTGAAAATAAGTCCGACAAGCCACTTGTATACCGTACGCATTATTACCAAAACTCACTTCATTTAGATACATGGCCATAATTTCTTGTTTGGTATACCTTCTCTCGAGGCGTATGGCTAATATCCATTCTTTGACTTTGGCAATGACGGTTCGCAAACCATCTACTTTCATCAACAAACCTATGTACACGGGATCGTCTTCCCCAAATTCCATCGTCCGGGTATTAAATAAATTTTTAGCTAATTGTTGGGTAATCGTACTTCCTCCACCAGCAGTTCCCAGTGAAAATACCACTCGAAACATAGACCTTAAATCAATTCCTGAATGCGAAGTAAAACGCGCATCTTCGGTAGAAATTAGCGTATTGACAATGTTTAAGGGTAATTGTTCGAATTCCAACGGGTTTCGATTCTCCCGAAAATATTTCCCTATTTCTTGACCATCTTCCGATATAATCAAAGAAGCTGCTTGGCTTTTCGGGTTTTCTAATTCCTGTAAACTAGGCATTCCGCCAAATAACCAAAGGAAATTAAAGTTAACAGCAAGCAAAAATAAGACTCCCGAAACGGTTCCTATCATAAAGAACTTATAAAGGAATCGGATGATTTTGCTGTATTTTCCTTGATCTGTTTCGAGCATTGTTAACGGATATTTTGGTTTAATGCTTTTAATAGCGCATCTGCCTCAGGTTTTAAAGGACTTAGCGGATAAATTTGAATGAATTTTTTCAATTGCATTGAATATTCGCTAATATCCTTAATTCCACCTTTGCAAAGCGCCATTAAAAATACAATTTTATCTTCCAATTTACTATTGGGATATATATTTTGAATGTTTTGACAAGATGAATAACAGGTGTCAAAATCTCTGGCCACATATAAATAATACGCTTTTTCATATGCTTTTTGCGCCTCTTCTTCTTTGTTTAGGCTCAGATTTCCCGTTTCTAATTTTAATATTAATTGCCTGAAATAGGAATCAGGATACCGCTGAGCTAATTTTTCTCGGTAAAGCTTTTTTTCAACGGAGCTAGATAAATACAACAAGTACAAGCTCTCTGCTTCAAATTCAGTACTCGGGAATCGATCCAATAAGGTCAATAATTTAGTTTTAGCTAATTCGTCTAGCCCTATCTCTAATTGGGTAAACTTGCCTATTTTAAACAGCGATTGCTCAATTTTTTTATTGGAATTTGTGATTTGAAGAGGACTTCTTGGAATGGTTGCAATCCATTTTTGTAAAGAATCCTCAGATACCGCTGAGTTTGAATCGGAAGTATTTGTTTTTTTTGCGACGGCAATCGACGGAGAAATAATTTCAGATCCGGTACTTGCATTCTTGTTTTTTCGATTCCAAAAATCCTCTAATGTCCTATTCCCCCACTTAAAATTGAATTCTTGGGATCCTTGGATCCTTGCCATGTCGTTATAAAAATAAAAACTTTGTTGTTCAGGATTAGTCGGCCTTCGGGTAAAGGTGGCCGCAATATTGGATTTGACCTCCGTTTTTTTCTGTAAAGAATCAGATTTTTTTAATTTAGCCTGTACGTATTTTTGATACATCTGACTTAGCTCCTCGGTTGATTTTCTACCTAAGATTTGTAAAGAATCCTCCTCAGTAATCACCTTATTTAATTGATTAAAGTAGGCCCAATTTTTCCTTAACTTTTGAGCAGAATTAAATTCAATGTGATTCGAGGGCAAATAGGTAGCTGCGCTATCAAAATATAAGGCAGCTTCTGGGTATCGTTTCAGGGGACTGACAAATAATTGGCCCAATTTTAAATACAATTCTCCCTTGTTCGGATTGTTATTACTAGCCTTCGACCAATATTCCCTTGCTTTTTCAAAGTCTTTATTGGCATAACTTATTTGACCCAAAGCCAAGTATATCTCAGATTGCTTGTCGAGATTTTTGGGTTCCTTCAGCATTTTCTCTAGATCGCCGACTTTGCCAGTCAATTTTTTACTCGCAATTTGAGCATTTAATAAAAGCTCGTACGTGGGTTTATTATTTTTTACTTGGTTAAAGTTTTCTTCGGCTAAGCTATTTTTCCCTTGTGATTGAAATAATTGGCCTAACACAAAATGTAAACGGGCTTTTTGAATCTTTGATTTGATGTGAGATATTTCCTCATTCAGAAGTGCAATGGCGATAGGAATCTCATTTTTTACTTGGTGATAATAGGCTTTATTTAAAATAAAATCAGTTTTCTGGGAAGCATTTAAAGGCACTTCTTTGATGAAATTTTCTACGTTTAAAGCCGACTCGAAATCTTTTTGGTCAATGTATATTTGGTATAAATAAATTAATGCACTCGCTTGAGTGATTTCATCATGTTCGATCGAGTTAATATATTTGAAGGTTTCGGTCGCATTTTTAATATCCCCTTTTATGAGTCGGCCTTTGCCAATGATGAGGTAAGCGTCATCGATAAACTTGGAGTTTTGATGTCGGTCTATCACTAAAGAAGCTTTTCTAATCAGGTTTCCAATTTCATTGCTATGGGCTTGGCCAAAACTTGAATCAATGGCCGGAAATATGCTCAATGAGAGGGAATAATTCTCATTTCGTTCTTCCCATGATTTTGTGACTAGTTCTTTATATAGTCGATCTGCCTGCCAAATGGCATTGTATTTTGCATTAATATTATGAAATGCCTTAGCTGCTGGACGCGTGCTTTGTTGGGAACAAGCCCACATAGCCATGATAAAAAAAACTAAGAAGAATATTCTGGGCATTGGGACCTTTAAACAGTTTTCAAATTTACAATTATATATATGAAAAGGCACAAATTATACAGGAATCACCGACAAATTTTCAAAATTTTAATATATTGAACTTTACATTTTAATCTCATATATATGCAACCTTATCAGCGATTTATTGGAGCTGCCTTTCAGATGTTGGTGACCATTTTATTGGGTGTATGGTTGGGTCAATATTTGGACGGATATTTCGGTTTGCATCAGCCCTGGTGTACGATTGGCTTATCATTGGGATCCATTGCCATTTCTTTATATGCCTTGATCAAAAGCTTACCCAAATAAATCGCAATATTTCTGTAAATTGCTTTACCGTAACATAAACTAATTTTTACGTGCCAGAAGGTCGCCGAATTATCATTTTTTTATTTTTCCTTTTGATTGGGATTATATTCATAGGTAAAATGTTTTATCTACAGATGTTTGATTCAACCTATGAAAAAGCGGCCGATAATAATGCCATTCGTAAGATCATCCAAGTGCCATTTAGGGGGGAAGTGTATGATCGTTTTGGGAAGTTGATCGTTTATAATACTCCCGTATATGATTTATACATCACACCCAGAAAAGCCGTTGTAGCTGATACGAATCGTTTTTGTGCTTTATTTGGTATCACAAAAGGTCGTTTTGATACCTTGACCAGAGAAGCCTGGGCTTATTCCCGCGTCAAACCGTCCCTATTTTTAAAGCATTTGTCGAAGGAGGACTTCGCCAAAATTCAAGATGCTTTGGTCGATTATCCAGGTTTTTCTATTTCGACAACCGCCTTTCGAACCTATCAATCCAAGGCACTTTCCAATGCGCTTGGTTATGTGGCGGAGATAAATACAAATTCATTATCGGATCAAAAGGATGATTATTACCGGCAAGGTGATTATGTGGGCATTTCGGGTTTAGAGGCTTTTTATGAAGAGGCACTTCGGGGCCAAAGAGGGGTTAAATATCGCATGGTGAATAGCAATGGAGTGGAAAAGGGGGAGTATCGACATGGCGAATTGGATGTCAATTCGATTGCCGGACAAAATTTATTTACCAGTGTTGATATCCGACTGCAAGAATATGCAGATAGTTTAATGATGCATAAGGTTGGGAGTGTGGTGGCTATCGAACCATCCACCGGCGAGATATTGAGCATGGTTTCGGCACCTTCCTATGATCCTAGTTTATTAGCCGGAAGAAATTTTTCTAAGTATTATCAAATATTAGCTTTAGATCCCTTAAAGCCATTAATCAATCGTCCTCCTTCGGCGTATTATCGGCCTGGTTCTACCTTCAAAATTGTTCAGGCACTAGTTGGATTGCAGTTGGGCATTTTAACAACGGGATCTGTTTTTACGCATGCAGGTGCGCCTGTTAAATGTCACGTGCACAACACCTCTCACAACGATTTACACAATGCGATTCAATGGTCTTGCAATCCCTATTTTTACCATGCATTTCGTAAAATTTTATATGATAATACGCAAGGCGATACGTTTGAAAGGTCTGCGCAGGGACTCCAACGATGGTCCGAATTGGTTGCCAATTTTGGTTTTGGGCGGAAATTGGGTGTTGATTTGGGAAATGAAAAGAAGGGAAATCTTCCTAATGTCGAGTATTATAATAAGGTTTATAAGGGTGAAAATACGTGGAAATTTTCCAATATATATTCTTTGAGTATCGGCGAAGGAGAGTTAGTGGTTAGCCCATTGAAGATGGCTAATTTTGCCGCGATTATCGCCAATAAGGGTTGGTATATTCCTCCACATTTAGTGAAGGGCGTAGGGGACAAAAAGACGATTGACACTTTTTATAAAACGCCCGTGTCGGTGGGCATCGATGCCAAACATTTTAACGTTGTCCATGAAGGCATGCGCGACGCGGTTTTACATGGTACGGTGGGAAGGGAAGGGAAAATTCCTGACATCGTCATGTGTGGAAAAACCGGTACCTCTCAAAACCAAAAGGGCAAAGATCATTCTGTTTTTATCGCTTTTGCACCTAAAGATAATCCCAAAATAGCCATTGCCGTTTTTGTAGAAAATGCTGGGTTTGGAGGTTTTGCGGCTGCGCCTATCGCCTCATTGATTATTGAAAAATATTTAAAAGGCCGTGTGGATAGAAAAGATATTGAGACTAAATTTATGAACATGAGCTATTTGGCGAATGTTACGTATAATCGTAAAATAGTTAAAAAGGATTCATTAAAACGATGAGCCAAGAATCAAACCAGATCGGGAAATTAGATTGGATATCAGTTGGCCTATACGCACTTTTTGTGTTATTAGGTTGGATGAGCATTTACTCAGCCGTGTATAATCCGGAAGCTCCTTTGTGGATTTTTGATGAGGCGTTTTATACGAGCAATGCGGGGCGTCAACTGATATGGATTGGTACATCGCTCGTACTAATCATGTTGATATTCGCCTTAGATTTCAGGTTTTTTGAATCTTTTGCAGTGTTTATTTACGCGGCATTTATGCTGGCATTAATTGCCGTCCCATTCTTAGGTGTGACGATTAATGGATCACATTCTTGGTTTAAGTTAGGTGGTATAACGATTCAGCCTGCAGAATTTGCCAAAACAGCCACGGCACTATTATTGGCCAAATACCTGAACGACCCCCAAGTGAATCTAAGCAAATGGATGAACCAATGGAGATCCGCACTCATCATTGCTTTGCCCATGTTACTGATTATCGGCTCTAATGAAACAGGTTCAGCCTTGGTTTTTGCCTCATTTATTATTCTTTTATACCGAGAAGGATTGCCCGGAGAATATCCCGGATTATTGATTGCCTTAATCGCCCTTTTTGTTAGCTCTCTTTTGCTCAGCCCTTTGACTATTTTTATTTGTCTTTTAGTTATGGCAAGTCTCTTCGTCATTATTCTGCCGATTTACCAAAGGCGATTGCCTCAAACCTATGTTCGAATTGCAGGGGCTATTGCGATTATTATGTCACTATCAACGGTTGTCGATTGGGTGGTTAATCATGTTTTAAAAGAACATCAGCGCAATCGAATTAAGGTTTTATTGGATCCTTCTTTTGATACCCGGGGTTTAGGATATCAAGTGACACAATCTAAAATTGCGATTGGTTCCGGGGGATTTTGGGGCAAAGGATATTTAGGGGGAACCCAGACAAAATTCGATTTTGTGCCTGAGCAAAGTACCGACTTTATTTTTTGTACGATTGGAGAGGAATTTGGGTTTGTAGGGGTGTTGGCGGTTATTGTTTTGTTTTTATTTTTTCTTTGGCGTTTGTTGTATCTCGCGGACCAACAACGATCTCGGTTTGCCCGGGCGTATGGATTTGGGGTTGTTGGCATATTGTTTTTTCATTTTTTAGTTAACATTGGAATGACCATCGGATTGATGCCAATTATGGGAATTCCACTGCCATTTTTTAGTTATGGGGGTTCTTCTCTTTGGTCATTCACTATTTTATTATTTATATTTTTAAAACTTGATGCGCATCGTTCCGACATGCTATCCAGATAATATATTTCTATGGAAAATCAACCATTAAGCTCCAAAGCAAAAATGCTCATTGCCGTTGCCGCTCTGGGTTATTTTGTCGACGTATACGATTTAATCCTGTTTTCAGTCGTTCGGAATCCTAGCTTAAAATCTTTAGGCTTATCGGGATCTGAATTATTAGACCAAGGACTTAACCTCATGAATATCCAAATGGGAGGTATGCTTTTAGGAGGAATTTTATGGGGTGTTTACGGAGATAAAAAAGGCCGAAAATCTGTGCTATTTGGTTCTATTTTAATGTATTCCATCGCCAATGCATTAAATGGATTTGTCACAGACATGAATACCTATGCTATTTTAAGGTTTATTGCCGGCATCGGTTTAGCTGGGGAATTAGGGGCTGGAATTACGCTGGTCAACGAAACATTACCAGCTTCAAAACGCGGGATTGGTACATTGATTATTGCCGGGGTTGGAGCTTCGGGTGCCATTGTTGCCCCCATTATTTCTAATTTAAGTGCGGATCCGGAGTGGTGGAGAACCTGCTATTTTATTGGCGGAGGAATGGGCCTTGCACTTTTACTTTTAAGGTTAGGAACTTTTGAATCTTCCATGTATCAGGATTTGGGTCAAGGGGTTAAGAAGGGAAATTTCTTCCAATTGTTTTCGAATCGGGCCACGTTTACCAAATACATGTATTGCATCATGATGGGATTGCCTATTTGGTACATCATCGGCATCCTCGTTTTTGCTTCTCCAGAAATCACACAATCCTTCGGAATTAGTGGTCAGATCAATGGGGGAGATGCCATTATGTATTGTTATTTAGGTTTGACATTTGGGGATTTTGCCAGTGGGGCATTGAGCCAAATATTAAAAAGTAGAAGACAAGCCGTTTTGATTTACCTCACGCTAGTTTCATTTTTGGTCATTTATTTCCTGTATTTCTTGTCCAACATTAGCGTTTCGTTTGGTCATGTAATCATCACCGCATTAGGATTTTTTGGTGGATATTGGGCAGTATTTTTAACCAGTTCCTCGGAGCAATTTGGGACTAATTTGCGCATGACAGTGACCACGACGGTGCCTAATTTTGTTCGTGGTGCTTTGATTCCTATTACCTTGTTATTCAAAGCTTTAATTCCCAATTTTGGACTAATTAATGCCGCTGCGATCGTAGGTTTTGTGTGTTTTGGGATGGCATTTTGGGCAGTAACGCATTTGAAGGAGACTTTTGGTGAATCACTTGATTACGTAGAATAATGGCTTTAATCTCCAAGAAAAAAATCCTTTATCGAATTAATCATCAACTCCGTCGATATTTAAAAAAATACAACCGCGAGTATACGATGAACATTAGTTATGCGGACTTATTGCGTTATGATAACGCGATTGTTTTGTATGACAAAAATGGGGTTGACACGCTTTGGGAATCTGTGTTTTATTCACCTGGCGATCAAGAAGGAGTTTATGAATCGCTGAAGCAGATTTATGCCGACTTAAAAACGGATGGGAACGAGGAGGTGATTAAGCATTTGGTGATTGACCGAGTAGATTTTTGTACCTATGGAAATACGCATCCTTTTCGGATTCGGATTGTTAATCGGGTCAATGATAACTTTGATTATTTCTACATTAAAATTGCCGATGCGTCGCGTGTGTATGGCTTAGAATTGGAACATATTTTATCTCCCAATCGGATCAATTATGTCACCCACGAAAATACTTTAGTGGAAGAGCATATTGCAGGCGTTCCTGGCGATATATTTCTACAGCAGGAATTAGAGACTAATTTAGAGGCCCCTATCCGCCTGGCAAAGGAATTTGTTAAATTCAATGAACGCTGTTTAGTGCAATTATTGGGCGACATGCACAGTGCCAATTATGTGGTGATTACCACGCCTGATTTTGAAGAAATTTATTACCGCATTCGGCCGATTGATTTTGACCAACAGTGTTACGAGGGAAAGAAGTCGGTATACCTGCCGCAGTATTTTAAACAAAACAATCCATTGATTGAACTTGGGATGAAGTATATGACCCCCGAGTCTGTTTGGCAATATCAAATTGAGGAACGTTCGATGATCGCTAGTCGATTAAAATCGGAGAGCCAGCGCGTGTATGATTTGATGAATGTGATGTCGAAGGATGAGATAGCGCCTGCGGAGAATGTAGACCATTTAAAATCCGAATTGGCCAAGCATTACAATGATGATCGTTTTTTAGCCTGCCAAACCATGGGGGAAATTGTCTGGCACAGTTTGGAATTAGTGATGAGGCATTAGTCCTTTTTAATCGCATCAAAAGCCATCAATACAAATCCAAGGATAAACGCTAGCCCACCAATGGGCGCTATGGCTCCCCAAAATAATTGTTGGCTTATGCAAATCAAATACAAAGATCCTGGAAATACAATCGAGCCCGTAATGTGAAAATAAGTGGCTATTTTTAGTATTTTACTGGGTCTAATGATTTGTAAAATTCCCAATAAAATGAGGGCCAATCCTCCATACATTTGATACTGTGCAGCTGTCTCAAAAGTCTCTAGCCGATTTATATGCATTAGGTACGGTTTCCAAGCATGAGCTCCGAAGGCACCTATGGCCACTGAGGTTGCGGCAAAAATCGAACCTGAAAATAGCGCTAGATTTTTCATTTTAGAGGGTATAAAAAAAGCCTTTCAAGAAAAGGCTTAATGTTTTAAGATGCCATTGTGACTTTTAAGTCATTCAATTTTCTTCGGATGGAATCGTCAATTTGTTGGTCCCCAACGCGTAAAATGAAACCGCCAATTAATGACTCATCAATATGTTCCGTTAACTGAACTTCTTTACCCGTATAGTCTTTTACAATTTTGGTCACTGATTTCTTTTGATCATCAGTTAAAGGACTGGCACTTGTAATTTCTGCTTTTTGAATGCCCTTATGCTCAGTATATAGATTGATGAATTGTTTCGCTATCGCAGGCAAAATGCTTTCTCTATTTTTGTTGGTAATAATTACAAAGATCGAGTAAGTAACCGGATTAAATATAGATTTAAATAGCTTATTTAGAATAGCTAATTTAGTATAATGCTTGATGATAGGGCTTTTAAGTGCCAATACAAGGTCTTTACTTCCCTCGCAAGTCTCTTTAAATCCAACCATGTCTGTATAAACTGCGTCCACTACATTTTTTTCAATGGCGAAGTCGAGCAGTGATTTAGCGTATCGATGGGCAACAATTAATTCAGACATTTTTACTTATTTTAACGATGTTTCAATTATAATTTTACTTCTGAAATCCACTCAGATACTAATTTTTCTTGGGCTGCTTTATCTTTTAATTGATTTTTAAGCACTTTTTCAGCTAGTTCTAAGGATAGATTTGCGGCTTCTTTACGAATAGCGCTAACAGCGGCTACTTTCTCTTGCTCAAAAGCAACTCTTGCTTTGTCTATTTCTTGGGCTGCTGCCGTTTGAGCATCCAATTTTGCTTGGGCAATCATGGCATCTGCTGCTTCTTTGGCTTGCTTGATCACTGCGTCACGATCTGCACGCGCGCTAGCGATTAGCTGCTCATTTCCTGCTTTTAATTCAGCCATTTCTCTACGGGTAGTTTCCGAAAGCTTGATGGCTTCGTCTATGGATTGCTCACGTTCATCCAATGAATTGATGATGGGCTTCCAAGCAAATTTAGCTAGCAAAAAGAATAAAATTCCAAAGACAAGTAGCTGCCAAAATATTAATCCAAAGTCTGGGGTAATTAACTCCATATCTTATATAATTTAAAAATTAGTATCATTTTAATAAGCGCAATTTGGCTCCAAACGAGTCTCAAATTGCGCTTAAAATTTTTCAAATCCTGAATCTGAGGCTATCCCTCAGGGGATTCTTTGGGTTGATTACTTTAACGTAACCAACAAACAAATTACAGCAGCGAAAAGGGCAACAGCTTCCACGAAAGCCGCTACGATCAACATCGCTCCTTGAATTTTTCCAGAGGCTTCTGGTTGGCGTGCAATGGCTTCCATCGCTGAACCACCAATGTTACCGATACCAACACCAGCACCAATAGCTGCTAATCCAGCACCAATACCTGCAAGGCCAAGACCTACAGAAACTTCTAATAAAATCGACAAAATAGACATACGATTTGGGTTTATATAAAAAAATTAATTTACAAATTAATGGTGATGCTCCTCTACAGCAGCACCGATGTAAGTCGAAACTAACATGGTGAAAATGTAGGCTTGAATCACGGCAACAATCATTTCAATGACATTCATGAAAAGTGAGAATGGAACTACTGCTAGTCCTAAAGCTGCATTTTCAAAAATAAAGATCAAAGAAACTAAACTTAATAAAATGATGTGTCCTGCGGTAATGTTGGCAAATAGTCGAACCATTAACGAAAATGGCTTCATGAATATGCCCACAATTTCAACAGGGGTTAAAATTACTAGCATCCATTTCGGAACACCCGGCATGGCAAAAATATGTAACCAATAATTTTTCTTGCCATTCAAATTAGTAATCACGAAGGCAATAATGGCCAATACAAGAGTTACAGCAATATTTCCAGTCACATTGGCTCCTCCTGGAATTAAACCCAACATATTATTAAACCAAATGAAAAAGAATACGGTCAATAAATACGGCATAAATCGACGATAATGCTTCTCACCAATATTAGTTTTGGCAATTTCATCACGGACAAAAATAATGACAGGCTCAAATAGGGATTGCATTCCTTTGGGTGCTCTGTGTGGATTTTCTTGGTATCTCTTACCAATTCCTATGAAGATAGTGAGCAATAAAATAGCTGAAATTAAAAGGGAAGCTACATTTTTAGTGATTGAAAAATCATACACATGTTCTCCATTCTCCGCATGAATTTTACCATGTTCAAGTATTAGTCCTTGGTAAGGAACTTCCTCGTGGTGTTCATTTTTAAAATTAGCCGATGAAAAAACCGATAAGCCTTTTGATTCTGAATATATGATACATGGCAATGGCAATGTGATATGCGTATGACCAATGGTCATGAAATGCCACTCATGTTCATCAGCAATGTGATGCATGATTAATTTACCTGGATCAAATTTTTCTGATTTACTTTCTTCCGGAGCTGCTGCGGTACTTGTCGCTTCCGTTGGAGTAGGTTTTTGCGCCGCTTCATTCTCATTTGCCCAAACAGTTAGGCTCGTCAAGCAAAATAAAAATCCTAAGATTATATTTGAAAAATACATTTTTTTGAAATAAGTAAACATCGGCATCTTCATTCGCTCTTAAAAATAATTTCTATTGCAATTTTTGCTAATTCGTTGATTAACTGAACCTTGTCCATTAAAATTCCAAAAATTTCCTTCGGGATTTCTAAAAACGTCGCAAGTTACGAAGCAAACCAAATATTTCAAAATTTGAACTACATAAATAGAGTACAAAAAAGTTGCCTACAAACAAATAAATTTGTGGGGTGTGGGTATAGGCGAAGAATGCGATAAAGAGAATGCTTAAAATAAATCGAATGCCAAAGGATGCAGTTTGGAATTGTACAAACTTCTCGCCCTCATTTTTTTGTCCAAATTGGGCTAATTGAAGTGTCAAATAGGATTGAAACAACAGAAATACAAAGATGAATTTTAAGTCTGGGTGTAGGAAATGAGCTAAGGAACTTTGACTAACGCCCCATACCCCTAGGCCTATCAGGAAATAAAAAATAAATATTTTTATCATGGGGCAAATATCTGATAATTGTGGCTTTAAAATAAATTTTAGCATTCAATTTTTGGAATTTCCTTAAACCCGCCGTTAATTTACATCCTCATTCAGTAGCTGATTGCCATTGAATTATAAAGAAGAAGGGAGAGACTAGGCTCTGTGAACTTCTGGCAACCCGTCAAGAAATTGACCCCGGTGCTAATTCCTACCCCAGGCGGTTGCCTGTTTAGGGAAATATAATGTTATGTTGTATGCAAGCAGAAATTCATCATTATCATTCGACTGACACCTTCATTTTAGAAAATGGGTTCCAATTTCCCAGTTTTGATTTGGTATATCAAACGTGGGGAAAAGCAAATGCTGCTCAAGACAACATCATCTGGATTTGTCATGCATTTACGGGTAGCCACGATGTGGCTGAGTGGTGGCAAGGCCTTGTTGGGCCAGGAAAATTATTCAACCCTGAAAATAACCTCATTATATGTGTGAATATCCCAGGGTCTCATTATGGGTCCACCGGTCCTTTGTCCGTGAATCCCCTGACGGGCCAACCCTATTTTCATGCATTTCCTGACGTAACGATTCGAGATGTGGTCAATTCATTCGAATTGCTAAGAAGGCATTTGAAAATAAGAAAGATTAAGACGTGTATTGGAGGTTCGATGGGGGGCCAGCAAGCCCTAGAATGGGCAATTATGAAGCCTGAGTTGATTGATAATTTGATTTTAGTTGCGACTAATGCGGTGCATTCCTCTTGGGGAATTGCTTTCAACGAATCTCAAAGAATGTCCATCGAGGTGGATCCGACATGGCTCGAATCGAATTCTCAGGCAGGAATTAATGGCATGAAGGCTGCTCGGGCTACGGCATTAATTTCCTATCGAAATTATGAAACGTATCAAATTACGCAAGCGCGTCAAGAAAATTCCGTGGGAGGAAACTTAAGAGCAGTTTCTTATCAAAGATACCAAGGCGATAAATTAGCCAAACGCTTCAATGCTTTTTCCTATTATCGATTATCTACGATGATGGATTCCCAAGATGTTGGGAGAAATCGCGGTGGGGTGGTAGCTGCCTTAAAATCTATACAATCCAAAACCTTAGTGATTGGCATTAAATCAGATGCGTTATTCCCCATCGTTGAACAAGAATTTTTAGCCAAGCATATTCCAGATGCTTCCTTTCAAGTGATTGATTCTTTGTATGGCCATGATGGCTTTTTGATTGAAAGTGGTTTGATGACCAAAGCGGTTCGCCTTTGGCAAAAATTACTCCGACTGGAAGTAAATCCAATGGCCGACTTTTTTAAAGAGCTTGAAAATGTGAATTGATTCTACACGTATCATTGACCTATGGATTTTAAAGATAAAATAGTCTGGATCACAGGAGCTTCTTCCGGAATAGGAGAAGCCTTAGCCTATGCCTTTGCACGCCAAGGAGCTAAACTGGTATTATCAGCCCGACGAGAATCCGAATTAAATCGTGTCGCAGACGCTTGTCGATCGTATGGTTCAATGGCACATGTGATGCCTTTTGACGTGATCGACTTATCGGTCCACGAGGACAAAGTCAATGAAGTAATAAGTACCTATGGGAAGATCGACTTCGTTATTTTAAATGCAGGGGTAAGTCAAAGGTCCTTTATTGAAAACACGAAGTTTGACGTTTACCGACAATTATTTGAGGTTAATTTCTTCTCCATCGTTTCTTTAACTCAAGCCATTTTACCCATTTTTAAAAGTCAAAAATCAGGAAGATTTATACCCATTGCTTCTGTGGCTGGCCGGATAAGTACGCCAAGAAGAGCCGCATACGGGGCTACAAAACATGCCTTGATTGGCTTTTTTGATTCTTTAAGGGCCGAAGTATATGAGGATGGAATTCGAGTAACCACTATTTTACCCGGATATATTAAGACCAATATTTCTATTCATGCACTCAATGAAGACGGAGAAAAATATGGTAAAATGGATCCAAATCAAGCGAAGGGATTAGATGTGACCCTCACAGCGGAAGCTATTTTGAAGGCTATAAATACCGGGAAAAACGAGTTTTTCATTGGCGGAAAGCTTGAGGCTTTGGGCCTATTTGTCAAACGTTTTTTCCCGGGACTCTTGTTCTGGATGATTCGGAAAATTAAAAATACCTAAGCTGTTTCTTTCTTCTCGCTAAAGAAAAGCACAAATAAAATAAGTACTAAGGCAGCTATGGCTGCTGGAACCATCCAAACTGATTTCCAATCATGCACACCTCCGCTGGTATACATGTCTAAAACGATTCCCGATAATTTAGATCCGATGCCCATTCCTACGCCATAAGTGGCTAATGTAATTAATCCTTGGGCCGAGTTTTTGATCTTTTCGCCCGCTTTTTGATCCGTATAGATCTGTCCGGTAACAAAGAAGAAATCGAAGCATACTCCGTGTAAAACAATTCCGATATACAAAATCCATTCACTTTGGATTCCGTCGCCGTAGCCAAAGCATAAGAAACGAATAATCCATGCAACAAGCCCAACAATTAACATTTTTTTGACTCCTAAGCGGATAAAAGCTAGTGGAATTAAGAGCATGAAAATAACCTCAGAAGCCTGTCCCAATGACATTTTGTTTTCAACATTGGTCATGTGTGAATCTGTCAAAGACGGGTTTGCCATCGCATAATAAAATGAAAGAGGAATACAGATTAAGATAGATGAGATAAAGAAAATCAGGAATGAACGATCCTTAAATAATTTGAGTGCATCTAATCCAATGATCTGCCCAATGGACGCATTTTTATCTGCTTTTGGTGGGGTATCTGGAAGAAAGAAGGCATAAATTCCTAAGGCAAATGAACTGTACATGGCAATTTGAAAGATAGCTACATTGTCCCCTAAGGCTAAAAATCCAATAATATTAGTGACAACAATCCAAGCAATAGTTCCCGTAACGCGAATCGCAGGAAACTCCTTTTCAGGATTTTGCATTTGATTCATGGCAATCGAGTTCGACAAGGCCAAATTAGGTGCGAAACAAAGTGTGTAAGCTAAAATGTACCAAAAGAAAATTTCAGGGTCCTTCGTTTGACTCAAGAAATATAAAATGACACCTCCAAGAATATTTAGAAATCCCATTACCTTTTGTGCTGAGAAAAAACGGTCAGCGATCAAACCGACAAAAAAGGGAGCAAAGATTGCTGCAATGGAAAACGTCGTATAGGCATTACCCACTTGGTCCCCTGTAGCACCCAAAGTTGTAAGTAGATACTTACTCATTTGGCCATACCATGCTCCCCAAGAGAAGAACATCAAAAACATCATGGCAATGAGCTGGAATTTTACAGTACTTTTCATAATTATTTGGTTTGTTCGAGACCAAAAATACAAATTTGAATGAAATTAAAAATTTTATAAAAATATTTTTTTAGCGAAACTCAATGAAAATTAAAACCTAAAATGACTGAATTGTACAATTTTTTATAAAAATTTATCAAAATTCAATCCACTTTTTTAATCTCTTACAAAAATGAGCAAAAAGGGCTTCGAATTCGATCCTGAAGCATTTTTATCGAGAATTTACAAAATTTGATTTTAAATATTTTTTGTTGTTGTTTTGGTCAAAATTCAGGGGAATTACAGCTGAATGATTTAAAATTAAAATGTTTCTATTAGGTGTTTTGTTAATTTCAGGTAGGCCGACAGGACCTTTTCAGGGTTCGATGACTTTATTTTTAAGTCTGTTTCTGTTAATTTCAGTAGCCCTCATTGTGGTAGGGATTTTCTTGTATAAAAAAAGATCTAAATGGGTGTCTCATTCAATTACAACCTATGGCAAGATTGTTGAGATATCTAAGCGATATGCACGTGGAGATCATTCAGGCCGCTTTCCTATTTATTTTCCTATCGTTGCCTATCATGTGAATGGGTTAGAATTTAGAAGAGAAGCTGAGCAGGGAATCGCAAAAAATTGTGAGATTGGCCAGGAAATAACGGTTCGTTATCTTTCTGAAAATCCGTATGAAGCATCTTTAAGTGACAATTCTGTCCCGGTATTAAATCCAACCATATTTTTTGTCCTTGGTTTCTTGATGCTTTTTAGCTCAATAGCGTTGTCTTTAATGACACATTGATTTTTTGTTTTTAAAATCATTTTTGTAATTTGGTTCCTCAAATCATTTCGCATGGAAACTATAGTTAAAGAAAAATCCGAATTTCGTAATTACGAGCAAGGCGATATTACTGCAGCCGTAAAGGATCATTATTATAAGATGCGTACGCGCCAGACGTATGATTATGTTCAACGGATGAAAAAAAAGTATTTGACTTTTGAACGTCCAATGGATTTATGGGATATGATGGATCGTTTGAACGCATTAATTGACGTGAGCGATCCGGATTTAAATCTCCCTAACATTATTCACTTATTACAATCTGCAGAAGGAATTCGCCAAGATGGTCGTCCAGATTGGATGCAATTGGTCGGGTTAATTCATGATTTAGGAAAAGCCATGTATTTATTTGGTTCTGATGAGGATGGAACAAGCCAAGCTGAGCAATGGGGATTAGTTGGCGATGTATTTGTCGTAGGTTGTAAATTACCTGATACCTGTGTGTACCCAGAGTTCAATCAGGAAAACCCGGATATGTTGGTCGACCGTTTTAACTCAGAATTAGGTATTTATAATCCGGGTTGTGGTTTAGATAATTTAGAATTAGCCTGGGGGCACGATGAATATTTATACCAAGTATTGAAAAATCATCCTACGAATACAATTCCTGAGGCTGGAATGGCAATGATTCGTTTTCATTCATTTTACCCATGGCATACCGGTGGAAGTTACCAAGCATTATTGAATGAAAAGGATGCTCAATATCTGGAGTGGATTAAGGATTTCAACCAATATGATTTATATACGAAATCTCCTGTAGTCCCTAATTTCGAAGAATTAAAGTCTTATTATATGCCCATTGCTGAAAAGTATTTAGGCAAAGGTCCTATCTACTGGTAAGGATTTTAAACGATCAAAAATAAAAGGGAGGTCTTCAGATGAAGACCTCCCTTTGGTGTTTTATAGGAGTAGGATTTTAATTTGGGTTTTACCAACCATCATTCTTCTTTGGTTTCACATTCGCGGAATTCTTTTTGGCCGGAGCAGCAACTGCATCTGTAGCAGCAGATCCTTTTAATTGGATATCCGATTCTACTCGGCTGTAGACCCTACAAACAATTTTCCATTGATCATTAATCTTCAATAAACTTAATAAATCAATGTATTTGAAATCGGCAAATTGCAGCTCAACAGTCGCAACTCCCGAGGTTCCTGCATACGAATAGGAAATTAATTTTCCAGTGGCCTTAACTCCACCGGCTGGCATTTTACTTATAAAGGTTTTTACGGGAGAGTCCTGAACTCTTCCAGTGGATGTATTTAGGTTTCTTAGTAAGGCACCTGAGTAGAATGCTTTATTTAAACTCGCGGAATCGCCTTTGGTGAATCCGTCGAAATAGGTATTGATGGTCGATTTGATCGCGTCATCATCTGTTTGGGCAAAGCTTGAAATACTTAAGCAAGACCATGCGATTGTAAATAAGATGAAATTTTTCATAAGGTATTGAATTAGTTGCCAGAGGTGAATTCTAATGGAAGTGCCTCCCCTTTCATAAATAAATTTGCTTTTTCTGGGTATAAAATTGATTGAACTACATTAACTCTTCCCAAAGAATGTCCAGCCATATTACCCAAAATTATGATGGATGAATTATCTTTTGGATTGTGAAGATAGTAATTTTTAAACCCATGCCACCATCCTGTGTGATAGGTAAGCCACTCACCATTATCGAGTTGCGTCAGGCGCCAACCAAATCCATAGTTTTTCGGAAGGGTAGTAGGTATGGTGTGTTGAGGTGTGAAGGCTTCCTCCAAAGTACTTGACTTCACTAATTTTTCTTCATTTAAAGCGCTGTCCCAAAGATGCATATCCTCAACGGTGGAATAAATACCTTTATCGCCCGTCACTCCATCTAAGTGATTAAAGTCAGAAACGGCAGGCCCTCCACGCCTTGGCACATATCCTGTAGCGGCAGTTTTCAGCATTTCAGGATGCAATGGATCGTAAATAAAAGTTTCTTTCATACCAGCTGGCTCAAAAATATTTTTCTTTACGTAGGTCCTAAAATTTTCACCACTTAATTTTTCCACGATTTAAGCCAATAACATATTGTTT
>CANKVC010000019.1 GCA_947486835.1 Cytophagaceae bacterium
GCTTAATTAAGGATTGGGATATTGAAAAAATGTCTGGATTAAATGATGTAGCTGAGAAGGCAAGAGATTATGTAGCTAATTTGCCAACGAGGTTAGAAAAGTTGGCCGATCGGGTTAAAATACCTGAGTTAGCCTATCCGTTTACTTGGATCGTACAATAGATGAATGAAAAGTTGTCAATGGATGAGCTAAATAGGCTCGATGTGACACAATTTAAAAATTCAGAAAAGTTTCCTTTTGTTTTTGTTTTGGATGATATCCGGAGCATGAACAATGTAGGCTCAGCATTTCGCACGGCTGATTCCTTCCGATGTTCCCATATATATATATGTGGAATAACGGCAAAACCCCCGCACAGAGAAATATCTAAAACAGCTTTAGGCGCCGATGAATCTGTTGATTGGACTTATTTTGACAGTCCAGCAACCTGCATGCAGGCCTTAAAAGATCTTGGTTATAAAATAATATGCGTTGAGCAAGTAAAAGATTCAATCTCATTATTTGAATTTAAACCTGATCAAAATCATACCTATGCTTTTGTGTTTGGCAATGAAGTGTTTGGCGTAAATGATTTGTTTATTAAGTCAGCCGATTATTCGCTTGAAATACCTCAATTTGGGACTAAACACTCTTTAAATGTCTCTGTATGCATGGGAATTGTTAGCTATGATTTTGTTTCAAAGATCAAAATTTAAGTTTTTCCAATATTAAATTTTTAAGAGAGCTTGAAAATTTAACACACTAAAGTTTTAATTAATAATTTCTTTACATAGATTTAACATACAATTAAAATATAATATTATGAGTGAATCTGATAAAGTACTAATAGATGTTTTAGCAACAGTTGTATTGCCTAAATTAAAAGGCTTAAGCGAGAAAAATGCTAAGAAAATGGTTCAGTTGAGTCATAAAGCTTTGGGTGAAATTTCTAAGAAATACCACAAGTTGATAGATGAACAGGCTAAAGATTTAGCTAAGAAAAAAGAAAAAGCAGCCAAAGCGGCAAAAAAATTAGCCGTTAAGGAAGCTAAAAAAAAACAAAAAGTAGCAAAAAAAGCATCTAAGCAAAAGCAAGTTTCGTTATTGTTGGATGTTCCAAAGCCAGCGGCAGCTACAAAGCCTGCAGTTGCGAGTGCATCAAAGCCTAAGGCACCAGCCAAAGCTCCTGCTCGAACTTCTGCTACTAAAAAATAAAACGTTTATCCTTTAAAAATTGCGCTTATACCATTTCCTAAATGGGTGTAAGCGCAATTTTTTATTTTAGCTAAAATTTGTTTTGCATATGATTTTATCCATACGTCAAGTAGTTAAAAAGTATTCAGACCATCTAGCCTTAGATCACATTGATTTAGAAATTCCTCGGGCTAAGATATTTGGGTTATTAGGCCCGAATGGAGCAGGTAAAACTTCATTAATTCGCATTATCAATCAGATTACGGCCCCTGATTCTGGACAAATAATTTTTGATGGGGAGCCACTTTCACCTAAGCACGTAGATCAAATTGGCTACTTGCCAGAAGAGAGAGGGCTTTATAAGAAAATGAAAGTGGGGGATCAGTTATTGTATTTGGCGCAGTTGAAAGGTATGTCAAAATCTGAGGCTATTTCGAAATTAAAAGATTGGTTTATTCGATTGGATATTAAAGATTGGTGGAATAAGCCTGTAGATGATTTATCTAAGGGTATGCAGCAGAAGACTCAATTCATTGCTACGGTGGTTCATGAGCCTAAACTTTTGATTCTGGATGAACCATTTTCCGGGTTTGATCCGATCAATGCGAATATGTTAAAAGATGAAATATTAGCCATTAAAGAGCGTGGGACCACTATTTTATTTTCGACGCATCGGATGGAAACGGTAGAGGAATTGTGTGATGACATTGCGCTAATTAATCATTCAAGAGTTGTGTTAGCTGGGGAAAAAGTGGAAGTTCAAAATCGATATAAGCAGAATACATTTAAAATCAGGTATTTAGGTAATCTGCCTATAGGGTTAAAAGGTATGGAGATTTTATCGTTGAATGAACAATCAGCCACTTTGAAAATGGACGTTGGCATTAGTTCTAATCAGGCTATATCTGAAATCATATCTCATGTTGACCTGTTAGAATTTCAAGAAATAATTCCCTCATTCAATGATATATTTATCCAAGTTGTAAAGGAAACGAATGCATATGAATAAGATCTTATTAATTATACAGCGCGAGTATATAACGAGAGTATTAAAGAAATCTTTTTGGATCTCATCTTTATTGGCCCCTGTTTTAATCACGGCTATTTACGCGATACCTATTTGGTTAGCCATGAAAGACAAAGAAGTGAAGCGAGTTGAAATATTGGACTTAAGTGGATTATGGAAGAAGAGTGACCTTGTTGATAAGGAGGTTGAGTTTGTTTTTACCTCAGGAAAAGAGCAAGAGTTGAAAATGTCATTTGCGTCTAAAGGATATGATGCGTTTGTGAGTATCCCTGAGGACGTCTTAGCGAATCCCAAAGGGGTACATATTTATTCGGCTAAGAATATAGGGATGTCATTAAAGGAGTCTGTGGAGAAGCTTATTCAAAACAAGGTACGTCAGGAATTACTGCTAAAAGCGGGCATTTCTTCTCAGATTTATGAAAGCACTCAGGTTGACATAGATAGTAAGACAATTACCGTGTCTAATGATGGCAAAGAGACAAGGTCTAGTTCCGGGGGAGCGATGATTTTAGCTGGAATTATGGGTATGGTTTTATATGTTACTTTGTTGTTATATGGATCACAAGTGATGAATGGGGTTATTGAAGAAAAAAGCAGTCGGATTATTGAGGTGATTATTTCCTCGGTTAAACCGTATCAATTGCTATTAGGAAAGATCATTGGTGTGGGGTTAGTTGGCCTAACGCAGTTTTTGCTATGGATTGTTTTGACTATTGGCTTAACGCAGATTACAAGTAAATTTTATGGAGAAAAAGTAAAAAATAACATTACCCAAATCAAAAAAATAGACTCGGGAAAACAAAGTACTTTAAGCTCAAAAAGTGAGGAAGAATCACCTATGTCAGAAGTGACGAAGGTGTTGGAAAGTACGAATATACCAATGATTATAGCCGCTTTCTTGTTTTATTTTTTTGTTGGGTATATGCTGTATAGCTCTTTATTTGCGGCGATCGGTTCTGCAGTGGAAAGTGCTACTGAGGCCCAGCAATTTACTTTTATCGTGATGATTCCTATTATTCTTTCCTTCTTGATGGCTCAGTACACGATGCAAGATCCGGATAGCAATATTGCATTTTGGGCGTCGATGATCCCATTTACTTCGCCTATAAACATGATGGTCCGATTGCCTTATGGAGTTCCTGTTTGGGAATTAATCTTGTCCATGACTCTATTAGTTTTAGGATTCTTAGGCTGCAGCTGGGTGTCAGCACGAATTTATCGCGTTGGAATTTTGATGTATGGCAAGAAAGTTACTTGGAAGGAATTGGGTAAATGGTTGTTCTATAAAGGGTAATTAGATATTTAGCCATTTGTCTAATTCTGTTTGATTGAAACCGGCGATCATCCTATTTTTGTCAACAAGAATAGGTCGTTTGATGGCAGAGTTTTTCTCTAAAAGGAATTCAAATGCTTTTTTTGGATCATTTAATGCCAACTTTATCTCCTCGGGCAATTGTCTATAAGTGGATCCTTGTTTATTAAATACTTTGTCAAGGGTTAATTGGTCTATGAAACTCTGCAGTTCGTTAGAGTTTATTCCATTTTTTTTGTAATTAATGAATTCGAATGGAATGCCTTTTGATTGAAGGTATTCGAATGTTTTTTTCATGGTATTGCAGGCTGGAATTCCGTAAATTTTCAACATTGTATTAATAATTTAGTTTTCTTGTTTTGTGTGTCAATTTTGGTGGTATTTTTGTAAACTTATTACAAAATTAATACAAATAGCCATATGGAATATAGAATTGAAAAGGATACGATGGGAAAGGTTCAAGTACCTGCTCATGTATATTGGGGGGCACAAACTCAGCGTTCGATAGAAAACTTTCCTATCGCACAGGATATCAATAAAATGCCAAAGGAGATTATACGTGCCTTTGCCTATCTAAAAAAGGCTGCGGCTATAACGAATTTTGAAGCTGGTGTTCTTGACGAGGCGAAGAAAAATTTAATTTCTGCTGTTTGTGATGAAATTTTAGCGGGTCAATGGGCGGATCAATTTCCTTTAGTTGTGTGGCAAACAGGGTCCGGTACTCAATCTAATATGAACTGTAATGAGGTCATTGCCTATCGTGCTCATGTATTGCAAGGGGGTAATTTGTTGGATGAGCAGAAATTTGTTCACCCCAATGATGATGTAAATAAATCTCAATCGTCTAATGATACGTTTCCAACAGCCATGCATATTGCAGCCTATCAAACATTGATGGAAGTCACAATCCCTGGTATTACAAAATTGAGGGATACATTAGATGCTAAGGCCAAATCGTTTAAAAATATAGTTAAAATAGGCCGTACTCATTTTATGGACGCGACTCCTTTGACTTTGGGTCAAGAATTTTCAGGATACGTATCGCAATTGAACCATGGATTAAGAGCAATTAATCACACTTTAGCCCATTTGTCTGAGTTGGCTTTAGGGGGAACTGCTGTTGGTACTGGAATTAACACCCCAAAGGGGTATTCTGAGAATGTAGCTAGCCATATTGCGAATTTGACTGGTTTGCCCTTCATTACAGCTGAGAATAAGTTTGAAGCTTTAGCTGCTCATGATGCAATTGTAGAGGCTCATGGAGCATTGAAAACAGTGGCTGTGAGTCTAATGAAAATTGGAAACGATATTCGTATGTTGTCATCTGGGCCTCGTTCTGGGATAGGTGAGATTTATATCCCTGATAATGAGCCAGGATCATCTATTATGCCAGGTAAGGTTAATCCGACACAATGCGAGGCGATGACGATGGTCGCGGCTCAAGTTATGGGCAATGATGTGACGATTGGCATTGGTGGATCCAATGGTCATTTTGAGTTAAATGTATTTAAGCCTGTCATGATCTATAACTTTCTGCATTCAGCTAGATTGATAGGGGATGTTTGTGTGGCATTCAATGACAAATGTGCGGTAGGCATAGAGCCTTTGCACGACAACATCCTTAAGCATGTCAATAACTCATTAATGCTTGTTACTGCGTTAAATACTAAAATCGGATATTATAAGGCAGCAGAAATAGCGCAAACGGCACATAAAAATGGGTCTACGCTAAAAGAAACGGCTATTTCATTAGGTTATGTTACTGCAGAAGAGTTTGATGCATGGGTTAAGCCTGAGAATATGGTAGGGGAAATCAAATAATTTTTTTTGAAAAATATTCGATTCTCATAAATAAGAGTAAAAAATGCCCTATATGTCAATTTAGGGCATTTTTTATGCGATTAACTCATCTCTCTCAGCTCAATGGTGTAAAAAGTGTTTGGGAACGGAAAGCTCATGGCTATTTCAGTGGCCACGTCGATCGATGGCAAAATCAAGGTAACAATTTGCGAAATTTCACCTCCGTCAATTTGTTGGATTATTTTATTTTCAATTTTTCCGCTCTTCGAAAAGTAACTTTGTGGACCCGTGAATTTCTGATAAAGCATGTCGGAATATTTCGATTTAAGGTCTCTTAGCCAAGTCTTAATCACTTCTAATTCCTCTTCGTTCGCTATACTATTTTCGCCAGAAATTCCTTGTATTGGGCCCCTAATAATGATTACAAATCGTTTCATGAAAATATAATTATTTTAATATTTAAAATTCACTTTGAAATTTATCAAATGGATTTTCAAAATCTTTTTTCTTTATAGGACTCGATCTTTCTTTCGGCGTCGATTTTATTTTTTCCATTGACTCGGGTAAAAAAGGGGAGAGCCAGTTGGATAAAATTTGCAAGGTTTCTTTTTCAATCGAGTAATAAATAAAAACCCCATTTCTACGAGTTCTAACAATTCCAGCTTCCTTTAAGACAGAAAGATGCCTTGATATAGTGGGTGCGGCAAAAGAAAATTGTTCGAAAATAGCTGTGGCAGGTAATTCTCCCGACTGCAATAATTCTACAATTTTTCTTCTTGATTCGTCACCTAAAGCTTTAGCAATATCTTCTACGCTCATTATTATTACTTATTTAGCTAATTTAGGTATTTCTTTTTTTAATTCCAAATAGTTGAATTAGACTTCATTTTGACTTGTTTAAAATCATGCCTCAAATTAATTAGCTTTATAGATAAATATATTTACCTAAACGACTAATTATATAGCTGATTTACTAATTAATTATTAGTTACTAAGCTAAATAATTAATATGCTTAATAATACTTAGTAAATTCCATTTTATTAGTTGACTTAACTACGATTATGCATTTTGGGTATTTAAGATTTTATACAAAAAAAATCCTTAGAAATTAATCTAAGGATTTGCCTGTAAGAATTGATTTTCTTTTTACATATTCATTAGGATTAAATGATGCTTCATCTTATTCTAATTTTTCACATAAACTCTTTTAACCCGACTACTGATATTAGTCATTATTTCATACGGGATTGTTTTTGCATTTTTTGCAATTTTTGATAATTGCATTTTACCGCCAAAGGCTAATGCGACATCTCCTGTCTTTACTTCCTTTAAATGACTTATGTCAACCATTGTCATGTCCATACAAATAGCTCCAACGGTGGGGCATAATTCTCCATTAATTTCAAATATCCCTTTACCCATTCCAAGAGATCTAGGGTATCCATCTGCATACCCAATAGCCAACGTAGCGATGGTACTTTTTTTGTTTAATTTACCTTTTCTGCCATATCCTACTGTCTCATTTTCTTCGACTGTTTTTATTTGAGATATATAGGTTTTCAGCGTTAGAACGTTTTCGATTTTTTTAATTTCTTTTTTGTTCTGTGTTATTCCATATAAACTGATACCTAATCTGACCATATCAAATTTTGCTTCTGGATAATTCTCAATCGCTGCTGAATTTGCTAGATGTAATAAAGGTGTGTAGCTCAGTTTATGTGTTAAAATAGCCGACATTCTTTTGAATTCGCTGATTTGGTTTTTCGTAAACAAATCATGCTCTAAATTTTCTGAGGCTACTAAATGGCTCATGATACTGACTACCCATAATTGTGGCATTTCGGCTAAATAATGTGCCAATGATTCTATTTCATGGCTTTCAAAACCTAACCTTTTCATACCCGTATCTAATTTGATATGTATTTTAATGTTTTGTTCGTTTAAAAGGCAATATTCATCTAATGCTTTTAGTAATTCAAAACTATAGATTTCTGGCTCTAATGAATATTCAATTAGTTTTGTAAATTCTTCAATTTGGGGGTTCATCACCATAATGGGTGTATAAATTCCGTTTTTGCGTAATTCAACTCCTTCATCAGTATATGCAACTGTCAGATAATCTACGCCTTGTTGCTGGAGTATTTGGCCAATTTCCACAGCACCCGCTCCGTAAGCAAATGCTTTTATCATGACCATTAATTTTGTTTCTAATCCGATTTTATTTTTATAGTAACTTAAATTATGTTGTAGCGTATCTAAGTTGATTTCTAGTTGGGTGCAATGTGATTTATTTTCTAAAGCATACACTAGCTTTTCGAAATTGTATTTTCTAGCTCCTTTTAATAAAATGGCTGCGTTAAATAGTGAATTTAGTCTCCCTGATTTCAGGAATTCATCTGTTGCTTGATATACTTCAATTCCGGCAATTTTATCTTTATTGCGAGAAATTTGACTTCCTATTCCAATAATTAAATCTATTTTTAGATTTTTAATCATGGAATTTATTTGTGTATATAAGTTCTCTTCCGGCAGACCAATTTCTAAAAAATCGCTCAGAATTAATATTTTTTTCTTTGTCTCATATTTCATTAATAAGGGTAGTGCTAGCCTTAACCCATCGATGTCGTTGTTGTAGGAGTCATCAATTATTTTAATATCTCTAAGCCCTTCTTTTATTTCGAGCCTCATGGATATGGGCTTTACTCTCTTAATAGCTTGGTTTAATGCTAAATTATCCATGCCTAAGGCATGAGACATGATTAAACAATGACATATATTTTCTAACGAAGCATCATCCGTTAATTCTGTTTTTATGTCAATGAAAGGTTCGCTTTGAGCCGCTTTCTTTAATTTTATTTGAGTTTCATTAGCTGATCTATTAAAATGAACAAATATATTTTTAGTAGGATCCTCCGTACTCCATTCGATCAGTTCAATGGTAGGGTTTATACTTTTAATGTAGGTTTGAATTACTTTATCCCAATGGCTTGATCGATAAATTAGTGTTTTGCTATTTTTGAAGAGTAGTAATTTCTCTTGTAATTTCTGTTCTTCATGATTAAAATTAGCCCCATGAGCTTCTCCAAAATGAGTTAAAATTCCATGGCTTGGTCTTAATATAGCTTCAAGATTTTTCATTTCACCCGGTTGTGAAATACCTGCTTCAAAAATTCCCAAATTATGACTGGGTTTCATAGCCCATACAGACAGTGGAACCCCTATTTGAGAATTAAAACTTTTTGGACTTTTAACTAAATTATAGTTGCCATTCAGTAAAGTTGCAAGCCACTCTTTGCAAATTGTTTTACCATTTGATCCCGTAATTGCGACCAGGTTATACGAAAACGAGTTTCGATGTTGGGCTGCTAAATTTTGTAATGTTTGGATACTATTTTCTACCACATAAAAATCAGCATCGTTCCATTTTTTTGCTTTCTCTGTTAAAATACCAGTCCATGCTTCATTTTCAACGACAAATTCTTTTACGCCACTTTTATAGAGATTCTCAATGTATTGATGCCCGTCATGATGAATTCCCCTGACTGCAAAAAAAGCGGTGTTGGCAGCGTCATAAATCTGCCTGCTATCTAAGCTAATCAAAGATGATTTTAACGATTGGGGTTGTAAAGTGTGAATCATATACTTTTATTCATTTCGCAATAGGCTAAAATACAAAAAGGCAAGGAAACATTTCCTTGCCTTTAAAATAAAATCGTAATTTTTTATGCTTCTAATGCAGCAACACCGGGTAAAATTTTGCCTTCCATGTATTCAAGCAATGCACCCCCACCTGTCGACACATAACTTACTCGGTCGCCATATCCTGCATTATTCACCGCTGATGCAGAATCTCCACCGCCAATTAATGAAAATGCGCCATTGTCCTCCGTTGCCTTAACCACAGCATCCGCTATGGCATTAGTCCCTTTAGCAAAATTGGGAAATTCAAAAACACCCATAGGTCCATTCCATAAAATTGTTTTCGATTCTGCGATAATCTGTTGGAATAATTCAATCGATTTAGGACCAATATCTAAACCTTCCCAACCATCAGGAATTTCACCCCTATTGACAATTTGTCTATTGGCATTATTGTTAAAATCATCTGCACACACATTATCTAATGGCATATAAATATTAACGCCTTTCGCTTTTGCTTTTTCAAGTAGTGACTTGGCCAAATCTACTTTATCCGGTTCTGAAATTGATTTACCAATTTTACCTCCTTCAGCTAAAGAGAATGTGTAGGTCATTCCACCACCTATTATCAGATTATCTACTTTATCTAACAGTTGTTCGATAATTAATATTTTATCAGAAATTTTTGAACCACCCATGATGGCAGTAAAAGGTCTTTCAGCGTATTCTAATATTTTTTGGGCATTTTCAATTTCAGCTTGCATCACAAATCCAGCTACTTTATCGCTGAAAAATTGGCCTATTACCGCAGTGGAAGCATGTGCTCTATGCGCAGTTCCAAAGGCATCATTCACCCAAACATCCCCTAATTTGGATAGTTTTTGTGCAAACGCTTCGTCTCCTTTTTCTTCCTCCTTGTAAAAACGTAAATTTTCTAAAAGTAAAATTTCTCCAGCTTCTAATTCAGCTGCTAATTTAATTGCCTCTTCGCCTATGCAATCTGGTGCAAATTTAACCTTTACACCAAAGACGATGGATAAGGGAGTAACCAAATGCCTCAACGAATATTTTTCTACAGGGCCATCTTTAGGTCTGCCCAAATGTGACATTAATATGACAGATCCACCATCATGAATAATCTTTTGAATGGTTGGAATTGTAGCCTTAATCCTTGTATCATCCGTAATTTCAAAACGCTCATTTAAGGGCACATTAAAGTCTACGCGAACTAAAGCTTTTTTACCGGCAAAATTAAAGGTTGAAACTGTTTGCATATTTATTTTGTTTCGAAATTGTTTTGTAAAATTGACCCTATTTCAGGAGGTGCAAATATACTATTGTTTTGCAAATTGTTGAAATAATCTAATTTTATGTTTAAAAACTTGAAATTTATCTACAAATAGTACAATTTGTATTTTAATTTATATTTGAAAATGATCCAACAGCCTATTCCCGACTTGTCACCTTTTTACTATTGGGAAAATTTCAATTATGTTTTAGGATATGTTAAAAAGCAGTATCAAAATCTATTGTCAGGCTCAGAAATAATATTCATTCAAGATTTTGAAAATTTACCTAAAGAATCTCAATGCCTTTATCTTCGATTAGCGAGTAGGCGCGCGCGTTGGTTTAGAGAAGAAAAACTGAGTTATGGAGAAATTTCTCAAATTTCTTTACGTATCAATGAGCTTGTTGAAAATGGTTTTGTTCGTTTTGTCTCAACTCAAGATTCAGTTAATCTAGGTCCTATATTGTCTGTATTTTCAAAGAAGGAATGCATCGCTTTGGCATCTAATTTGCCTCATTTTCCTAAATACCCATCCAATATATCAAAAGACGATTTAGTTGATTTATGTAAGCCTTTTGGTAATGAGTTACTTCAGCAGCTAAACAAAATTTCGGCTCGGCTCATTTGTCCGGTCCAATTAGAATATTTTACATTTATTCAATTCTTGTTTTTTGGCACAAAATTTCGTGATATGTCTGAATTCGTCATTCGCGATTTAGGCCATAGACAATACGTCGAAGTCAATGAGGAGGAATTTATTCCCTATTTTCAGACTAGAAAGGAGGCTATGGAAAAGTGGAAAATTAGTCTTTGGCGGGAACGTTTTCAAGAATTGTCAAAAGATTCTGCGTCAACATATGAATTAGTTGGATCATGGAATCAAGATATTCTACCCATGTATGAAGATATTTCGGATGTGGCAATAGGTTCCTTTGAGCGTGCCTTATTTTCGTTGGGTCGTTGGCTTGAACGACTAGGCCATATGGAGCTTGCTTTGGATATTTATGAACCGAGTTTATCAGGCTTGTCATTCGAACGTAGGGTTAGGATTTTAGCCAAATTAAAGCGGATAGAAGAAGCTTTGCTGTTGGCCAAATTGGGCCTAGAATTTGGTTTTTCTCCTAAAGAGACCCATTTTTTTGAAGATTTTATCTTAAAGCAAAACTCAAAGAAGCATATAAAAGCGGTCACTCAATCGTTAAAATTGTCTCCTACATTATTGATTGATATTAAATGGAAGGGGAATGTTGAAATGGGTGTCATACAATATTTTGAGAATCTAGGTTATTCAGCTCACTTTACTGAAAATCACCTTTGGAAAAATATTCTAGGAATTCTTTGTTGGGATCTAGTTTTTGATGAAAAACAAACAGGCATACATCATCCATTTCAGTGGGCGCCAAGTCATTATTCTTCTGAGGGTTTTACCTTGGGAAAGGAAAAAGATTTCGAAGAAAAAATAGGTTTATTAGCCTCCTTAGATTTATTTTTTGCTCATGCTCTACAAATCAAAAAAAACCATGAGGGTAAATTAAACCCTTTGATTGATTGGTATACGCTTGATATTGAATTAATTAGGGAGTTGGTTCATCGAGTTCCCCAAGAAAGTTTAGCACAGGTATTACGGTATTTATGGACACATTTATCAACTCACGCAAAAGGATTTCCTGATTTGTTTGTTTTCAAAGATTCAGAATATCAATTTATAGAAGTAAAATCGCCGACGGATCACTTGTCGGCAATCCAATATTTTTGGCATGATTTTTTAATTAATAAGGGTATTAAATTTGAATTGTACCGTGTTGCTTGGGTGGATTAAAGGAATCTTAAAATAAATAGTTCATAAAACTTGACAAGCTTTTAAAAATCGTTTACATTTCTAAAGAATCACAAACGTTCTTTCTTCTTTAGGTCCTATTTGATTCCTAGGGCATTTTCCACCATTTAAATTGTATGCTTATGAAAGTGCAAGTTCACGCCATTCACTTCAATGCTGATCAAAAATTAATTGACAGCATTCAAGCTAAATTAGATAAATTGGAAACATTTTATGACCGAATAACCAGTGGTGAGGTTTTTTTGAAAGTCTCTACTGGAGTTGGAAAAGTAAAAGAAAAATTTCTGGAAATTAAGTTGGCCGTCCCAGGTGCCATTCTGTTTGTCAAGGAGAAAGCCAAGTCGTTTGAAGAAGCTTTAGATCTGGCATTAAATGCCTTAGCTGAACAAATTAAAAGATTTAAATCGAAAACAAATCAAAAAAAAATAGGGCGATTGCCTGATATATCGGATGAATTTTAAACATAAAAAAGGGGCGAAAGCCCCTTTTTTATGTGCACTATTTTTGAATTCCTATAAGTTAAATGCGCTTTTAACAGCGTCTACATAATCTAATTTTTCCCAAGTAAATAGTTCTACTTCCTTGGTTACTTTTTGACCATTAGGCCCAACAAAATGTTTCGTCACCACTTCGTTTTTACGGCCCATGTGGCCATAAGCTGCAGTTTCAGAATAAATTGGGTTTCTAAGCTTTAATCTTTGCTCAATAAAATAAGGGCGCATATCAAAAATAGCTTCTACCTTTTTTGCAATTTCTCCATCGGTTAAACCCACTTTTGCTGAGCCATACGTGTCAATAAATAATCCACATGGTTTTGCCACGCCTATCGCATAAGAAACTTGAACTAATACTTGGTCACATAATCCAGCAGCCACTAAATTTTTGGCAATATGTCTAGTTGCATAGGCAGCTGAACGATCCACTTTGGATGGATCTTTTCCTGAAAATGCCCCACCTCCGTGAGCTCCTTTTCCACCGTAGGTGTCAACGATAATTTTACGTCCCGTCAAACCTGTGTCGCCATGGGGTCCGCCAATCACAAACTTACCCGTAGGATTGATATGGTAGGTAATCGCATCATTAAATAAAGCTTGTAGCTCAGGCTTTAATTTTGCTTTCACACGTGGAATAACAATCTCAACGATATCTTTTTTGATTTTGGCCAACATCTCAGCTTCCGCAGCAAAGTCGTCATGCTGTGTCGAAACAACAATCGTGTCAATTCTTTGTGGTACGTGGTTATCGCTATATTCAATCGTCACTTGAGATTTTGCATCAGGACGAAGGTATCCAATAAGAGAAGGCTCATTATTGCGAATATATGACAACTCCTGTAAAATTTTATGTGCTAAATCTAATGCCAATGGCATATAATTATCAGTTTCTTTGGTTGCAAAGCCAAACATCATTCCTTGGTCTCCCGCTCCTTGATCTTCTGGATTTGCGCGATCAACTCCCTGATTGATATCTGCAGATTGCTCGTGAATGGCTGAAAGAATACCGCAAGAATTAGCTTCAAACATGTATTCTGACTTAGTATAGCCTATTTTACGAATGACTTCTCGAGTAATGGCTTGTACATCTAAGTAGGTAGTAGTGTTTACCTCACCCGCTAAAACTACTTGACCTGTGGTCACAAGAGTTTCGCATGCAACTTTAGAAGTAGGGTCAAAGGCCATAAAATGGTCAATTAACGCATCAGAAATTTGGTCAGCAACTTTATCAGGATGTCCTTCAGATACTGACTCTGAGGTAAATAAGTAAGCCATTCGTGAATTAGTTTATAAATTAAGTTTTAAGAATACGCAAATTTAATATTAATATTAGAGAGCCACAAATTGAATTTAGGATATGGTCATGGCAATTTATTTCCTTTGAAAAATAATTTGATCGCAGCTGATAAAAAAGGATAGGTGGGTACCGTCAGCATTAACGATAAATCTTCTCGTAAGCTTGTTTTCTCATCCAAAAAGCGTAACATTTTTTGAGGAGAATTTTTGAAAAAAAGTGCTTCAAATACTTTTGATCCAGCTATTTTTTGATCAATTAATACTTGTAAAAAAACGTTGTCTAACCATTTTTTGAACCTAAACTCTTTTAAGACGAATGCTTTGTGATTTTTTGTTTCAAGATTAAGCACTAATTCTTTTAATATACGTTGGGTTCTCAAAAAACTATAACCCGTAGTTGATTTGACAAATCCACCAGAAGTTCCAATCTTAATTAATTTAGCATGCAAGTTTTGTGTTTGTTCTTCCATAGGACGCATAGGAATGACTCCGTATTCTTCTTCCAAAAGATCATAATCATCTTCTCCGAAACCATAATAGGCCAACAAATAGGCTTTTAATTTATCTCTATAATAGTTTTTGTCGCGTATTTTACCTGAGAAAAAAGTATACTCAAATAAGGCTTTTTTGGGGCTTGTGGGTAAGACATACATGAATTCACATTCTACATCAAATGCCACTCTAAAATCAAATAAATCAGCTGACTCTTGTTTAAATACTGGGAAATGACTTTCGATGGTCCAACCTAAAAAATGCTGTTTTATATGTTTAGAATTTTCATAATCGCATTTAAAGGGACTTATGCTATCAAAAACTTTTTGCGATGCATAAAAATCTCCTTGGTCCGTGCTAACTCCCACATCTACTCCTCTATAAAAAAATGAGTGAATCTTTGCCTCTATAAACTGGATGTTTGGCTTAGTGGATAATGCTTTATTGACCTCTTCATACCAATCGCCGCTATTAATTTTTCTGTACTGAAATGGGTTGATATTCAGTAGTTTAGATTGATTGCTTTGGCTATGAAACCATAAGGAATCCCAGCTTTTTTCCGCAATTTTGTCGAATTCCTCTGTACAATCAGACCAATAACACCATGTTTTATCGTTTTTGTTTTTAGGGAATTGGTCGATAATTAAAATAGGTACATCACCCAATGAACTTTTTGAAAGGTAATAAGCTAAGGATAAACCGGCCATTCCACCGCCTGCAATAATAAACGCAAACTGGGATTGCACAGGCTTATTCATGAATTAGATGTGTTTTTCTGCGTGATATGAAGAACGCACTAAAGCCCCTGATTCCACATAGTTTAATCCTCTTTTCAAGCCTTCTTCTTTGTACATCAGGAAAGTCTCGGGATGAATCCATTCAATCACTTCATGATGCATTTTGGTTGGTTGCAAATATTGACCCAACGTTAACACATCCAAACCATGCGCCACTAAATCATCCATCGCTTGAAAAACTTCTTCTTTTGTTTCTCCTAATCCAAGCATAAGTCCAGATTTCGTTCTTTTTCCAAACTCTTTGGTTCGCTTCGTTTGTTCTAAACTTCGCTCGTACCTGGCTTGTGGTCGAACGAATCGGTACAATCGGGACACGGTTTCCATATTATGTGACACGACTTCTTGGCCTCCTTCGATCATTCGGATTAAGGCATCCCAATTGCCCTTTGTGTCTGGAATTAATGTTTCGATCGTTGTTAAAGGAGTTGTTTCTTTAACCGCTCGGACAGTTTGATACCAAATTTCAGCCCCTCGATCCTTCAACTCATCTCTATTGACGGACGTGATGACCGCATGTTTTACCTTCATTAATTGAATCGCTTCAGCTACTCGGCGTGGCTCATCTTCATCATATTCATTAGGTCTACCAGTTGCCACAGCACAAAAAGTACAAGACCGAGTGCACACATTTCCCAAAATCATGAAAGTGGCCGTTCCTTCACCCCAACATTCGCCCATGTTTGGGCAATTTCCTGATTGACAAATCGTATGCAATTTATACTCATCGACTATTTTCCGAACGTTTGTATATTTTTCACCAATAGGCAATTTAACCCGTAGCCAATCTGGCTTTCTTGAGGTAGGGGCTGAATTCACTTGGGGTAATTCGATCATATTGTATTTTTATTTACTCTTTCCAAAGAAAAAGGTTAGATATCCTGTGGTATAAACCGATCGCTGTGGCGTTTGGTTTAACATTTCAATAGGTTTGGAAAAATAATCCACAATAAATCCCACTTCCAAAGCTAAATAGTTCTGTTTGAATGAATCCAATTCAACATTAAATGCGGTTTTTAAATGCCAACCCGGAACAAAAATAGATTCGCCGGCACCCTTGAAAAAACTACTTTCACCTAAAATAACGGTTCGCTGATAGGTGTTATCAAACGTTTGCGACATGGGGATCGATAGTATTGATGATTTTCCTGTGCCTGGATTGGATAAGGAAATGTCGACATGATAAGGCATTTGCATACCTATATTGGGTCCTGTAGCGATTAAACCCTTTAATGCGGCTCCCCCTTCCGTTGGTTTTTTAAATAAAGTCCATTGGCGGCCATACTCTGGTCTAATTACGACCAACTGATTTAATTTACCCTCTGTATAACCTCTTCCATTATAGGAATAGGGGGAATCAAACTCTCTATAATCCTTAATAATGGATAAATCAAGTCCAACAAGGGATTGGATTTTGGGATTATTAATCCATACTTTCCTAGCTGTAAGCCCTCCAAATATTCCAGAACTTGTCGATGTGCTAATGCCAAGCGCTAAGATTCCCGTAGGATTGATATTTTTTATACTACTAACATTATTTTTGGAAATCACTTTTGACCTATTGGAAGAGCTGGGAGCCTGAATAATGGTTTCTTTAGGTGCTGATTTTCTTTGGCCCCAAACAACCGTTGAGGACCAATAAAAAATAAAAAGAACTCCTATTAATTTTTTCATTCGCTCAAATAGGGTTTTAATTCGTCCACTGAAATGTCCCAATGGGTTGCGGAATAAGTACAATCTCCCTTATTAATAACTAAAACCTGAGGAGACTGATGTTGTATCCCAAACTTTTCTGCAATTTCTAAGGAAATAGGTCGGTATGCAATCAAATCCAAATAAAAAGCTGTGTTTTCCGTGGTTCCCCAAGCTCGCTCAAATCGACTTAAAGCAGTGGAAGAAATGGAGCAACGAGTACTATGTTTGAAAATCACCACAGGTTGATTTTGTGAAATGTCAACTATTTCATCCAATTGATGTAGGTCTGTTAATGTATTCCAATGCATAAGGATGATGTAGGTATTCGCCTAATTTTGTAAATTTATTGTTTCAACATCAAATTTAAGAAAAATTGAGGGTTTGGCTGTATATTTTTGCCTTGTTTTTATATAAGCAAATTTTAGGAATTGTTTCTGTGTTCCATAGCAAGGCTAAGAAATGGAATAATGGCCAAAAACATGTTTGGGAAGGGCTGGAATCTGCTTTCGTAAATAATCATAAACCCGTTGCCTGGTTTCATACCGCATCCATGGGTGAATTTGAACAAGGAAAACCCATCATCGATGCTTTTTCCAACGAATATCCAGACCACTTTATATTAGTAACCTTTTTTTCTCCTTCAGGGTATGAGGTTAGAAAAAATGCACCGGGCGTTGATTATGTAAGTTATTTGCCTTTTGATGGTGCATCCACGAGCGAACGATTTTTGGATCTTGTTAATCCGTCCATGGTATTTTTTGTTAAATATGAATTTTGGTATTTCTATTTACATGAACTCAAAAAAAGAAATATTAATACGATTTTAGTTTCAGCCATTTTTAGAAAAAATCAATTGTTTTTTAAATGGTATGGTGGATTTTTCAGGAATATATTAACGTCTTTTGTGCAAATTTTTGTTCAAGACGAAGCGTCTAAAGAAATGCTAAATAGTATTGATATTCAACATGTTACTTTAGGTGGCGACACTCGCTTTGATCGGGTGTTGGCGAACCTCCGCTCGGCCCAACCTTGGTCTTTCATGTCGGATTTTATCGGAGAAAACGAATTTGTGGTTCTGGGTTCCGTATGGGATGCTGATATGGATTGCCTAATTCCCATCATTAATTCAGGCAATTTTCCATTTAAATGGGTGGTGGTTCCGCATGAAATTAGCGAATCAACGTTAAATTCATGGGAGTCTAAGATTCAAGTTGACGTATGCTATTCGAAGGGTGGAAATTTAGACGCTAATGCTAAGGTGTTATTTGTCAATGAGGTGGGGCGCTTATCTTCATTATATCGGGGCGCTTTGTTTGCCTATATTGGAGGAGCTTTTGGCGGAGGTTTACATAATACATTGGAGGCTGCCGTTTTTGGGCCAACGGTCTTTTTTGGCAATAAGAATTTTGAAAAATTTAATGAGGCAGTTGCATTGGTCAATTTAGGATTAGCTTTTCCCGTGGCGAACAGCCAAGAATTAGAAGAAAAAATGTTTGAAATTTATCATTCAGAAGATTTATTGGTCCAAAAGCAAGTGCAATCTCGCCAATTTGTCGCTGCCCATGCAGGTGCCACCGAATGCATCATGAACTATGTACGAAAAAATTTAGGTCATCCATATGCTGAATAAAGGTCTCATCATGCGTTCAACAGGCTCTTGGTATGAAGTTCGTGCCGAGTCAGGCAAGGTATACCGAGCCAGATTAAAA
The DNA here is from genome assembly GCA_947486835.1 of Cytophagaceae bacterium. Lineage (GTDB taxonomy): Bacteria > Bacteroidota > Bacteroidia > Cytophagales > Spirosomataceae > Aquirufa. The sequence goes on from CANKVC010000019.1 coordinate 18,558, forward strand.
GGCAAGTTTAAATTGAATGGTCCTAAAACGTCTAACCCGATTACGGTGGGAGATAAGGTGCTTTTCTCGATGGAGGATGAGGCCAATCAAACGGTACTCATTGAGGAAATTTCGCCTAGGCAAAATTATATTATTCGAAAATCTGTCCATAAGACCAGCCATGGCCAATTATTAGCAGCAAATGTAGATCAAGCCATTTTTATATTTACCTATAAATTCCCCAAAACATCTTTGGGTTTTTTAGATCGTTTTTTAGTGACCGCTGAGGCATTTCGGATTCCAGTGACGATTGTTTTCAATAAGATGGACTTATTAAATGAGGAAGAAAAAGACCAGATTTTTGAGTGGGCAGGCTTATATCAGGAATTGGGTTATGGGGTTTTATTCACCTCAATCCCATTGAATCAAGGTATTTTAGAATTTAAAGAAATGTTTGAAGGCAAGGTATCTTTAATGGCCGGGCATTCAGGCGTAGGTAAATCGAGTCTTTTAAATATCGTGGCGCCAACCTTACATATTAAAACCAAAGAAATTTCTGATTTTGCTCAAAAAGGGGTTCACACCACTACGTATTCAACCATGTGGGAACTAGGACCTGATACCTATTTGATCGATAGTCCTGGCATTAATGAACTGGGTGTCATGGAAATTGAGAAGGAGGAATTGGCGCATTATTTTCCTGAGATGCGGGCGCTTTTGGGACAGTGCAAATTTAATAATTGTTTACATTTGCATGAACCACATTGCGTGGTCCAACAAGCTGTTAAGGACGGTGAAATTGCGTCAAGTAGATATTTGAGTTATTTTAGTATTTTTGAAAATGACGATAATCGTCGATAAACCTATGGAAAAAAAATATAATTGGGGGATAGATTTAGGAGGAACGAAAATTGAATGTGCTATTTTAGATCAACATGATCCAACTCAAATCATTCTTCGCGAACGAATTGATACAGAATCAATAAAAGGATATGATCACATCATTGCTCAGGTGGGTAGATTGATTGATTCGGTCAGTCAAAAAGTTGGATTTAGGCCTACGCGTTTAGGTTTTGCTACTCCAGGGGTTTTGGATCCTACTTCTCAGACCATGAAAAATTGCAATACGACCAGCATGAATGGCCAACCGATGGCCGTCGACTTAGCGAAAGTGGTTGGTTGTGAGGTTGTTTTGGCCAATGATGCCAATTGCTTTGCTTTAGCAGAAGCGCTTTTAGGTGCGGTACAGGATATAAATAAAGAAGCCCAAGTGGTTTTTGGGGTTATTTTAGGTACTGGTGTTGGCGGAGGATTAGTGGTGAATGGTAAGGTGATTAATGGACTTCATGGCATCGGTGGCGAATGGGGGCATAATATTTTAGAAGAAGGGGGTGAGCCTTGTTATTGTGGAAAAGCTGGATGTGTTGAGAAAGTCATTGCTGGCCCATCCTTAGAATTGTTTTATGAAAGACAAACGGGAGAAAAAAAGAAATTAAAGGATATTGTTCAAGCGTATATAGCAGGTTCTGATTCGAATGCGACTGCCACCATGGAGCGATTATTTGAATATTATGGCAAAGCCATTTCTACGATCATTAACGTCATTGATCCCGATGTGATTGTGATTGGTGGGGGAGTTGGGAACATCGATTTGTTGTATAG
>CANKVC010000020.1 GCA_947486835.1 Cytophagaceae bacterium
TAGCGTATTTATATCATTACAGGTCAAACCTATTAAGAAAAATTCTGTTTAATCATTATGTGACTTTACTAACATTATGTTTTTATATCCTTGTATTATATTTATCTTATAGTTCTGTTTATACATATGATAACATTTATTATATAGTATTAAGAACTTTATTAGCTTCTGTTTTTTCATTTTTTTTAATTGGAAATTCAATTATCTCAAATTCAAATAAATTCAATTTACTCCTTGAAAATAGAGTTATTATATATTTAGGATCCATTTCGTATGGCATTTATTTATACCATAACTTGGTGTTTAATTATTATCACCTTAATGGTAATACAATTTGGGGTTATTTGTCAAATAATTTCACTTATTTGAACTCACTTAATTCTGAATCAATCATATTAAAATTTGTAATAAATTTTTTATTACTCATTAGCATAGCAAGTTTTTCTTGGTTTTACATTGAAAAGCCTATAAACAAATATAAAAACAGGTTATAATGCTCAATAAATTGGACTTAGTGGTTGTAATTCCTGCCTATAATGAGGAAGGTTGTATTGAAAATGTGATTGAACTATGGACGCAAGGAATATTGAATGTTTTAAAAAATGAAAATTTTAAAATATTGGTCATTAATGATGGTTCAAAAGATAATACAGGAACAATATTAGATCAAATTGCATCTAAAAATAAATACTTAATAGCCAAGCATCAACTTAATGGAGGTCATGGTAATGCAGTTGTCAACGGGTATAAATTTGCAGTTGAAATGGATCCGGATTATATTTTTCAAACAGATTCAGATGACCAATTTATACCAGAGGATTTTAAACATTTTTGGGGTTTAAAAGAACAATCAGATTTCATATTAGGGTTTAGGCAAATTCGACATGATGATCCATTTCGCCTGTTAATTACTAAAATATTAAAGTTTTCTTTATTGCTAATTTATGGAACCTATATAAATGATGCAAACATTCCATTTAGGTTATATAAAACATCTTTTTTAAGAAAATTGCTTTCTGTTTTACCACACCCAATCCCATTTGCACCTAACATATTTTTGTCTGTATTAGCCAAAAAAACAAATCAAAACCTATTTAATATTCCTGTTATTCACAAGGAGAGAGAAACAGGAGAAGTTTCGATAAGGCACATGAAATTATTGAAGGTTTGTTGGCAAAGTTTGAAAGAATTAATATTATTTAGGGTAAATCTAAATCAATATATCACCCGAATACTAAAATAAAAAAAAGGCTCTATTCAGTATATAAACTAAATAGAGCCTTAAAATAAATTTTAAATCTAGACTAAATCGAATCGATCAAGATTCATGACTTTTGTCCAAGCGTTAACAAAATCAGCAACGAATTTATTTTTAGAATCTTCACAAGCATAAACTTCTGCTATTGCACGTAATTCTGAATTAGATCCAAAAATTAAATCTACACGTGTACCTGAATATTTAACTGCACCAGAGGTGCGATCAGTACCTTCAAATAAATATTGATGCGCGTCAATGGCTTTCCATGATGTACTTAGATCAATTAGATTAATGAAGAAATCATTTGTTAAAACACCTGGAGTATTTGTAAAAACTCCATGATTTGAACCATCAAAATTTGTATTTAAAACGCGTAATCCGCCAACCAAAACTGTTAATTCAGGAGCGCTTAAAGTTAATAATTGCGCTTTGTCAATTAACATTTCTTCTGCAGACACTAGGGTACGTGGCTTAACATAATTTCTGAATCCATCAGCTAAAGGTTCTAATACTCCAAAAGATTCTACATCTGTTTCATCTTGAGAAGCATCTGTACGACCAGCAACAAATGGAACAGTAATTTCTATTCCGCCATCTTTTGCAGCCTTTTCGATGGCTGCAGAACCACCCAAAACAACTAAATCAGCTAATGAAACTGATTTACCTGTATTCGAAGCATTAAATTCTTTCTGAATATTTTCTAATATATCTAATACTTTAGATAATTGAGCAGGATTATTGACTGCCCAGAATTTCTGTGGCGCTAAACGAATACGGCCACCATTAGCTCCTCCCCTTTTATCGGAACCACGAAATGTAGATGCAGAAGCCCAAGCTGTAGAAACTAATTCACTTACAGATAGACCTGATGAAAGAATCTTATTCTTCAATAATTTTATATCAGCAGAATCTATTAATTTATAATTTACTGTTGGAATTGGATCTTGCCATATCAATACTTCTGCAGGAACTTCAGCGCCTACATATCTAGAACGTGGCCCCATATCTCGGTGAGTTAATTTAAACCAAGCTCTAGCAAACGCATCTGCAAATAAATCAGGGTTTTCATAAAATCTTTTTGAAACCTTTGCATAAGCAGGATCTACTTTTAACGCTATGTCTGAAGTCAACATAGTTGGTGCATGACTTAAAGAAGGATCATGCGCATCAGGTACTGTACCTGAACCAGCACCACCTTTAGGTTTCCATTGATTGGCTCCCGCTGGACTTTTTGTCAACTCCCAATCAAAACCAAATAAATTTTCAAAATAATTATTGCTCCATTGTGTTGGTGTAGTTGTCCAAGCGCCTTCTAATCCTGAAGTAATGGTGTTAACTCCATTTCCTGACCCTAATGTATTTTTCCAACCTAAACCTTGTTCCTCGATACTAGCACCTGCTGGTTCTTTTCCAACATACTTACCTGGATCAGCAGCTCCATGCGTTTTACCAAATGTATGTCCACCCGCAATTAATGCTACTGTCTCTTCATCATTCATCGCCATTCTGGCAAAGGTTTCACGTATATCTCTTGCTGAGGCAATTGGATCTGGATTACCATTAGGGCCTTCTGGATTCACATAAATTAAACCCATTTGAACGGCTGCCAAAGGATTCTCTAAATCACGATCTCCACTGTATCTTTTATCGTCTAACCAAATACGTTCGTTACCCCAATAAATATCTTCTTGTGGCTCCCAAACATCTTCTCTACCACCAGAAAAACCAAATGTTTTAAAACCCATAGATTCTAAAGCACAATTACCTGCTAAAATCATTAAATCAGCCCAAGACAATTTACGACCATATTTTTTCTTGATCGGCCATAATAACAAACGCGCTTTGTCCAAATTTGTATTATCAGGCCAACTATTTAACGGTGCAAATCTTTGCATTCCTGCTCCACCCCCACCACGGCCATCTGTTGTTCGGTATGTACCAGCACTATGCCATGCCATACGTATCATAAAAGGACCATAATGGCCATAATCCGCTGGCCACCAATCTTGCGAAGTGGTCAATGATTTGATGATGTCTTCTTTAACAGTTTTCAAATTAAGTGATGCGAATTCTTTTGCATAATTAAAAGATTCATCCATCGGATTTGATAAGCGAGAATGTTGTCTTAAAATATTTAATCTTAATTGATGTGGCCACCAATCCGTATTTCGAGTTCCACTTCCTGCACTTGGTTGTTTAACCATTGATGAAGCCCCCGTAAAAGGACATTTGGCTTCTTCGCCATTATTAGCATTATCCATAGTAATTGATTGTTTGATAAAACAAATTATTTTTTTTAACAATAAAGTTCAAATATCATGACAAATAAGGTATAAATCAAATCTATATTTATTATATTAGTATAAACAAATCTTATAGTAATGACTATTACTCAACTAGAATACATTGTCGCTTTAAATGAATACCAAAGTTTTTCAAAAGCCGCAAAATTTTGTTGTGTTACGCAACCAAGTTTAAGTATGCAAATCCAAAAATTAGAAGATGAATTAAACCTCATCATATTTAATAGGAAAATTAAACCCATTGGACCGACGAAAGAAGGCCTACAAATTATTAACGCAGCAAGAAAAATCATTCAAGAAAAAAAAACAATTCAGGTCTTTGCGAAAGGTTATCATAAAGATGTAATTGGAGATGTTTCAATAGGGATTATACCCACAATAGCACCTTACTTAATTCCAAAATTTTTAACCTCATTTAAATCAAATTTCCCTAACCTAAAACTTAATATATTTGAAACAACTACTGAAAATATATACAAAGAAATTAATGAAGGTAAATTAGATATGGGAATTTTGGTACCAATAACTAGTCAAGAAATAGCTAGTTTGACCCTTTTTTTCGAAGAATTATTCTTATTCTCAAATGTAAGCTCAGAATCTGGCGAAATAGTCCAAACAATAATCCCAGAAAAATTATGGATTCTTGAAGAAGGACATTGTTTAAGTAATCAAATAGCCTCAATTTGTAATTTGAGAAACAAATCCATTTCTGAAAGTCAAATTATATACAAAACGGGAAGTTTAGAAACGATGCTAAGGTTAGCTGAAAACGGAAAGGGACAAACCATAATACCTCATATGTTGGTTGACTACCTAAATGATTCAACTAAAAAGAAAATTTTTAAAATACCTCTGAACACTCCTGTTAGAGAAATAGCATTAATATATTCAGAAAATTATAATAGAAAAGGGATTATAAACGCATTAAAGGATGAAATATTATCAGTAATTCCTTTAGAATGGTTCTCATCCAATAACAAATCAGTTATACCGTTAAATATTTAATTTATTGAATTTATTTAAGCGATATAAAAACAACAAACTAATGGAGAAAAATAAGGTTAAAATTAATATACCTACTCGCATATTCCCAGTCATTTGAATAATAATACCAAACAAAAAAGTACCTAATACAGTACTTAATCGATCGCATACATCATAAAAACTAAAGAAAGAAGCTAAATCTTTTTCATCATTTGGACACAACTTAGCATAACTAGACCGACTATTACTTTGTATGCCTCCCATCACAAACCCAATGCATATCGCTAAAACATAAAATTGAACTTGGCCGTAAACAAAATAAGCAAAACAACAGACCAAAATCCAAATAGAAACAATTATAATGAGAGCTAAAATATTACCAAATTTTTTTGAAATATAAGAACAAGTAAAAGCTCCAGGTATTGCTACAATTTGAATTAAAAGAATCGTAATGATTAAAGCATCAGTAGGTAAATGCAATTCTTGGCTACCAAAAAGAGCTCCTAAATACATAACTGTTTGAGCTCCTAGATTGTACAAAAAAAAGGAAATCAAAAATAATTTAATTGAGGTTATGCGGCGTATTTTTATAAATACATTTCTCAATTCTTTAAATCCTCCCGTTAAATAACTGGTGTTTAATTTTAACGATTTTTGATTGTCAGGTAAATAATGTAAGGGTATTTGAGCAAATACTAACCACCATATGCCTACAGATAAGAATGATATTCGACTGGCTAATTCACTTGATATGTTCCCATATAAGTTAGGCATTAGCAACATAGATAAATTTTGTAATAATAAGATAACACTACCAATATAACCTAAGGCAAAACCTTTTGCGCTCAATTGATCATATTCGTCCTTAGTCGCTATTTCCGGTAAAAAACTATTGTAAAATACAATACTTCCACCCCAACCAATGATTGAAAATAAAAATCCTAACGTACCCACCCAATAACTTCCTTTAGTAAAGAAAAACAATGCAATACAACTCAATGAACCCAAATAACAAAAAAAACGCATAAAGGCTTTTTTGTTCCCTAAATAATCCGACACCCCACTTACTAATGGGACTAAAACAGCCAAATTTAAAAATGCGATGGATATAGTGTAGGAATAAACTACTGTGTTAGGCAATAAGAAATTCCCAAATATTGGGATTAAATTAGGAGTAACAGATCCTAATACAACCGCAGCAATTGGAAAATAAATTGGAAATATTGCCGATGTTATCGTTAACGAGTGTACAGAATTTGCCCAATCATAAAATGCCCATGCATTTTGAATTTTTGTTTTGCTTGGTGAATTTTTCATCAAAATAAGCCTAATTGAGCTCCTTCATTTAGGTCGCTATTCGAATTTTCGTCAGGCTTTGATTTTATAGTCATAGGAACATCTGATTCATCGTTACCCGTATTAATTTCAAATGGGATATCGTCTATTTTACTATTTTTGGTAAATACTTCTTCTTCCTCCAGGACTATGGGGTCGCTTTTCTCTGAAACCTCAATTGTAAAAGATTCATTGTTAATTATTTCCATTGGAATTTCTTCTGATAAATCTTCTGCTTGATCATTATCTTCTTCGTCTTCTACTACCTTAGAACCGTTATTGGCATCTATAGTTGACGTATATTTTATTGCCTCAGCTTCTGTATTTTCTAAAGAATCGTTTTCTTCCGTTTCAATAAACTGAATATCAACAATTTTTGAATAATTCAGTTTACTACCTATGGCTTTCCATCCTCTCACCTCAACAATACTTCCTATCGGTATGATATTGGTTTCACTAGATTTCCCATCCGACTTATGTTTAATTTGAACGTTAGGTGAATAATTATCAGTGACCGTTATTAGCTTAGAATTTTTAGAGTCCGAAATGAATAAAAACTTTTTATCGACGGTAGTCGTTTCCAATTTAAATCGTTTGATGTAATTAGATTTATTATTTCCATCAAAATAAACAGCTGATATAATGCTTTTGCTATTAAATCGTTTCAAATATAAAATTTCCTCTGCAGGATACCGATTCGTTAATTCAAAATTTGTAAGCTCATAATTTCCATTAGCATAGATCGCTAAAATAAAATCATTCGGTTCAAAATTCCCTATATGATTTCCATGTTGATCCCTATTTAACCTACCTATTGTTGGATCATACCAAATATCTACGCCACCTAATGTGGATATACCCGCTGATTTTTGAATTATTTTTCTAACAGGATATTTGGTCAACATGTTGCCTAAGGACTCTCGTCCCTTAATAGCTAGTTTTGCAAAATCATAATCAAACTGCTTTATTTTGGCTGTGCAATTTGCTGTTAAACTAATTTGTACAATCTCCGCTTCTCCATTTTCATTTGCAGAAAAATAGGTAATCTTAGATTTCGAATGATTGCCAACTAATTTATATTCCCTATCACGTGTAATTGAAGTTACTTTGAAGCGTTTAACATAGGTGATGCCTGTTTTACCATCCGCATAACAAATGTTAAAAACTTTGCGATCATCATTTTTCTTAAAAACAGAGCAATAAAGAATGTCCTTGCCAACAAATACCTTTTCTTGAACTTTTGTGACGATGCAAGTTCCATCCAATCGAATAACAATGATATCATCTATATCAGAACAATCCATCACATATTCGTCTTTTTTAAGACCATATCCAATAAATCCATCTAACATGTTAACATATAGCTTTTGATTAGCTGCGGCCACTACCGTGGCAGAAATGGTATTAAAATTGGTTATTTCAGTTTTGCGCTCTTTCCCTTTGCCATATTTCTGTAATAAGTTTTTGAAATAATCAATGGCATACCTAATTAAGTTGGCTAGATTCTCCTCCACTTCCTTCAGTTCATCCTCCAAGCGACGCATGGACTCGTCAGCCTTAAAACTATCAAATTTCGAAATCCTTTTAATTCGAATTTCCAGTAATCGTAAAATATCTTCTTCAGTAATTTCTCTATAAAAATCCTTTTTAAAAGGATCCAAACCTTCATCTACCGTTGATATAACTAACTCAAATGTTTCACACTCTTCAATTTTACGATATATACGATTCTCAATAAATATTTTTTCCAGTGAACTAAATAGAAGTTTTTCCATTAATTCACTTTTTCTTATCTCTAACTCTTCTTTTAATAACTCTACCGTTTGATTCGTACTTACTCTTAAAATTTCAGCTATACCTACAAAATGAGGTTTATCTTGAATAATTACACACGCGTTTGGAGAAATTGATATTTCACAATCAGTGAACGCATATAATGCGTCAATAGTAACATCCGGGGATATTCCTGGAGCCAATTGTACTTGGATTTCTACATCCTTAGCAGTATTATCGATAACCTTTTTTATCTTTATTTTACCCGAATCATTCGCTTTTATGATTGAATCAATCAAAGAAGTGGTTGTTGTGCTGAAAGGAATCTCCTTTATAAGTAAAGTTTTTTTATCAAATTCTTCAATTCTTGCACGTATTCTGATTTTACCTCCACGCAATCCATCATTGTATGAACTTGCATCCATCATACCTCCTGTCAGAAAATCAGGAAACAAGTTTACTTTCTTATTTGACAATAAATCAATGGAAGCTTGCAATAACTCACAGAAATTATGAGGCATAATTTTTGTGGCTAGTCCTACGGCAATCCCTTCCACACCTTGAGCCAATAATAACGGAAACTTAATTGGCAATGTGATAGGCTCTTTTTTACGCCCATCATATGACAATTGCCAATGCGTTGTCTGATTATTAAAAACTACATCATTAGCGAATTTTGATAACCTTACCTCTATATATCGAGCTGCAGCCGCACTATCACCTGTTCTAACATCTCCCCAATTACCCTGACAATCAAATAGTAATTCTTTTTGGCCCAAATTAACAATAGCATCATTTATAGATGCATCCCCATGAGGATGGTATTGCATAGTTTGTCCAATAACATTAGCCACTTTATTAAAACGACCATCATCCATTTCATTTAACGCGTGTAAAATACGTCTTTGAACTGGCTTTAATCCATCTTCTATAGCGGGTACTGCCCTTTCTAAAATAACATAAGAAGCATATTCCAAGAACCAATTTTCATACATCCCCGCAACCGCAATTTGTTCCTGCAAAGCACCTTCTAATGAATCATTCATATTTTAATCTAAATTTATTTTAGTTTTACTTCTTATAAACAACTGGTATAAAATAATCGCTGTAGCTCCCCAAATTTCTTTACCATCATTCAAATATTTAGGTGAAATAACTTTTTTTCCTAAAATCTTTAACTCTTGAAAAGCTAAAATATTGGAGTCTCTAAACAACGAAATTGGTATTTCAAAAATACAATTTATTTCTCTTTTATTTAAAGTAAAAATTGGCTTTTCGTAAACAATTGTATAAAATGGTTGAACCCAATGATTTGAAACATGAATCCATTGCGGTGTCAAAGGAAATAATTGATCTAATTTTAAAGTAACTCCAATTTCTTCTTGCACTTCACGTAAAGCTGTCTCACTTAAATTGGCATCTACATTTTCCATTTTACCTCCTGGTAAGGCCATTTGACCACTGTGATGGCCATCATATGTATTGCGTTCAATCAAATAAAGTACGCTTTCGCCAAGCGTATTTTTATAAATTATCACTACAACGGCTGCTTTAATCGCATTATTTTTGATCGATAAGTCTTGAGAAACAGTATCATTTAATACCCATAAACGATCAAATTCTTTATGCATAATTTAATTTATGAGCTATAGCGACAGCACAATTAATACCATCTAACGCGGCAGACATGATACCCCCAGCAAAACCACCTCCTTCACCACAAGGATACAAATTGTTAATTTCAACATGTTCTAAAGATTCAGGATCTCTTGGTATTTTAACTGGAGAAGAAGTTCTACTTTCCAAACCAATCAATTGGCCTATATGACTAGAAAATCCTGGTATTTTTCGATCAAAATCTTGAAGTCCCTTAGATAAGGGCTCTGTAATGAAATCAGGTAATATTTCTCTAATATCGCCAGAAATTAAACCTGGAATATAAGAGGTATCTAAAATCTCCTTACTCGGTTTACCTTTAATAAAATCACTGGTTAGTTGGGATATAGCTTTTTGTGTCCCGCCAGACAAAACATTGGCTCTGTTCTCTAATTCCTCTTGGAATTGCATGCCTGCTAATGGCCCATGCTTTGAATATGATGAAAGATCTGAAGGTAAAATACTAACAACAATCCCAGAATTTGCAAATTTGGAATCACGCCTCGAAGGTGACATTCCATTAACGACCACTTGGTTTTGACCTGTGGCTGATGGCACAATAAATCCCCCAGGACACATGCAAAAGGAGAAAACACCTCTTTCAGCACCTTTATATATCGTTTTAGAAACTAAACTAAAAGAAGCGGGTGGCAAATAGTCTGGTCTGTCATTATATTTATATTGACTCTTATCAATAAAGCTTTGTAAATGCTCAATTCGAACACCGATGGCAAAAGATTTTGCTTCAATTAAAATATTTTTGCTTTGTAATAATGTAAAAATATCTCGAGCTGAGTGACCAGTAGCCAACAAGGTTGCTTCTCCTAAAAAGTTGTCTTTTGAATTAGTTTGACAGCCAATTATTGATTTATTGCGAATAAGTAAATCGGTTACTCGGTGCTCAAAATGAAACTCCCCTCCTGCTTCAATAATGGCATTGCGCATGGAGGAAATAATCTGAGGCAATTTATTTGTACCAATATGCGGATGTGCCTCATATAATATATTTTTGTCAGCACCATAGCTTACAAATTTTTTAAGAACATAATTGATGTCACCCCTTTTCTTACTACGAGTATATAATTTCCCATCAGAATAAGTTCCTGCCCCACCTTCTCCAAAACAGTAATTACTATCAGCATCGACAATATTAAATCGATTAATGGCTGCTATATCGCGTCTTCTATCACGAACATTTTTTCCTCTTTCTAATATGATAGGTTTTAATCCTAATTCAATTAATTTAAGAGCCGCAAATAACCCTGCAGGTCCGCTTCCGATGACAATGACTCTTTTGCTGTTCTTCTTTAATTTAGGTAAAATAGATGTAAGCTCTAATGAAAAATCATGGTCTTTACTATATAAGCCTATTTTTACAAGTGCCTTTATATTTTTGTTTCTAGCATCTAATGAAATCTTTTCAATTCGATATTGACTATTATTCAATAGATTTGTACCCAATTCTGCCAATAAGAATTGATGTAATAGTTCAGGTGAATAAGCAATCGATGGACTAATGACGAAATCTCTACTTTCTAACATAATTAAAATTTGTTCAAAAATACAAATACATTTTTATACTAATGAATAAACTAATAAATGAAGTAAGTACCTATCTGTTACAACATAAAGACAATCCAGTACATTGGGAAGCTTGGAATGATGAATCTCTCGAACGATCTATTGTAGAAGATAAACCAATCATAATTAGTATAGGTTATGCAGCTTGCCATTGGTGTCACGTAATGGAGCATGAATCGTTTGAGGATCAAGAAGTAGCTGAAATAATGAATAATCATTTTATCAATATAAAAATAGATAGAGAAGAACGTCCGGACCTTGATATGATTTATATGGAAGCTGTACAAAAAATGGGCATTAGAGGTGGATGGCCTTTAAATGTATTTTTAATGCCCAATAAAAAACCATTTTACGGGGGGACTTATTTCCCTAAAAAGAACTGGATTTCAATCTTAAAATCAATCGATGAAGCCTATAAAAATAATAAAACTGAATTAAATAACTCTGCGGATGGATTTGCAGAAAGCCTCAATGATAATAATTTAGTATTCAATAAATTTAATTTAAACTCCAATGCTAGAAATTTAGAAAATGTGTTTCCGAAAATTAAATCGTCCTTAGATCCCATTTTTGGAGGAATTCAAAAAGCCCCAAAATTTCCACTACCATGTTTAATTGATTTTTTAATCAACCTACCCAACAGTGAATATTTAAAATTAGGTGTAAGCGAACTATACAATGTTCAATTACAAAAAATGGCTCAAGGTGGCATATTTGATCAATTAGAAGGAGGATTTTCTAGATATTCGGTCGATTCTGAATGGTTCTGCCCTCATTTTGAAAAAATGCTTTATGACAATGTCCAATTAATAAAAACCTATTCATTAGCTTATTCAAAAACAAGTATTGATTTATATAAAGATGTCATTTCGGATACCGTTGATTTTATAAATGAACAACTAAAAGGGGATAATGGACTTTATTTTTCTTCCATTGATGCGGATAGTGAAGGTGAAGAAGGGAAATATTATACTTGGGATTTTAAAGAACTTAACTCAATACTACCCTATTCAAGTAATCAAGATTTTTATAATCACTTCTCAATAACTACTAATGGAAATTGGGAAAACGATCAAAACATACTATTCAAAATTTCTCCAATCAGCAATAAGTCATTTAGTGTACAATTAGATATATTGAGAAAAATTAAAACGACTCGAATAAGACCAAATACAGATACGAAGCAAATACTATCTTGGAACGCTATTTACGTTTCTTCTCTTGTTCAAGCATATATTTCTATTAATAATTACGCTTATTTAGATTTAGCCAAGTCCATCATCCTACAAATTGAAAATCATTTTATAATTGATAAAACCTATTTACATCAGGTTAAATACTCGGCTAATCCCATAATAGCCTTTTTAGATGACATGAGCTTTTTAACGAAAGCTTATATCGATTTATATGAAGTAAGTGGAGATATTAATTATATCAATAAGGCCAATTCTTGTATAACAGATATACTTGAAAATTTCAATCAAAATAAATCCAATTCAGTCTTTTTTAATTATTATTCAAATAAATCAGAGATATTAATTGCCGAAAAATATGAAATTAATGATTCGGTCATGCCATCTTCTAATTCAATTTTATGTGAATGTTTGTTTAAAATAGGATTTATTAACCAAGTTCCAGCCTATACTTTAAAGGCAAAAGAAATGGTTGAAAATATCTTGGAATCAGCCTTAAATAATCCTTTATATTTTTCAAACTGGTTAAAAATATATAGCGATAACGTTGAGTATCCGAAGGCTTTAATTAAATACAATGCTAGTTTTATAAATCTAGAGCGACTTCAAAATACTGAATTTCCCATCGATAAGGCGATGATAATTTATACACCTATCTTGACGAAAGATGAATTTAACTTTTATTTATGCATCGGTGATACATGTTATTCGCCTGCAAATACGATTGAGGAATTGCAAATACAAATGAAATCAGTTATTTAACTCTTAACGGATTTTCGTTGACAAAAGCACCCCAACCCTTTTTCGTTCCTTTCAGCGTAGATGTTAAATTATTATTATGAAAATGATGACAAATAGCTATGCCTAACGCATCTGTGGCATCAAATAGTTTAGCGTCTAATTTAATGTTTCCAATGATCTCCACCATTTTAGCTACTTGTTCCTTGGATGAGTTTCCATTTCCAGTGACAGATTGTTTGATTTTTTTGGGTTCATATTCGGAAATAGGAATACCTTTAGAAAAGGCTAATGACATAACCATTCCTTGTACTCTGCCTAGTTTTAACATCGACTGTACATTTTTTCCGAAGAAAGGAGATTCTATGGCGATTTCATCGGGTAAGAATTCTTCTAAAATACCCAATACCCTTTCATGAATTTTTAAAAATTTAGCTCCCTGAGTGGTATACTTGGTCAAATTCAAAACACCATATTGAAGAATAGTTACTTTTTCTTTGGTAATTTTTATCAAGCCATATCCCAAAAATCTAGTTCCAGGATCAATCCCTAAAATTATTTTTTCTGATGTGGAACTAGTAATTTGCGACATATAAATCTAGTGCATGTTTATTAATGAGATTTCGAAAGTTTTAAAGTATATTTTCCCAAAACTAATTTGGAAGAAGAATACTGAATTAGAAATCGAAAAAACTATTTATTTAACGTTTGATGATGGGCCTACCCCTGAAATTACGCATTATGTTTTAGATCTTCTTACCAAATATAATGCAAAAGCTACTTTTTTTTGCATTGGCAATAACTTAAAAGCCCATCACGAATTAGCACAGCAAATTCTTGAGAATGGTCACAAAATAGGAAATCATACGATGAACCATGTAAATAGTTGGCATGTTAGTGCAAATGAATTTTTCAATGAATATCAGCTTTGTGAAAATGAAATAAATAACTTAGGAACTAGATCGGTAGGTTTCCGACCTCCTTATGGCAGAATCAACCGTTTTATTTACAGGAAATTAATCAATTACACACCCATTTACATGTGGTCGTTTATTTCTGGTGATTATAATCGAAATAATAATCCGAATGTTATTATAAAATCAGCTAAGAAAAATATCCATCCTGGTTCTATTTTGATTTTTCACGATAGTAAAAAAGCTTTCCCTGTATTAAGTAATATTCTGGAACCCATATTGGAATATGGTACACAAAATAATTTTCAATTTAAAACTTTATGATTGACACACATGCTCACCTGTACGATGATATATTTATGAGTGATATCAAATCTAATATAAATCAACTATTAGAAGCCGGTATTAAAGAAGTGTGGTTGCCAAATTGCGATTTTGAAACTTTAGATTCACTATTAAAATTATCAACATCCTACCCCGAGTTATGCAAACCCATGATTGGTTTACATCCAACGTACGTAAAAAATGATTATAAGGAGCAATTGAAATCATTAAAATCACATTTAGGACAATCAAAATTTTTAGCTATTGGGGAAATTGGCTTAGATTATTATTGGGATATTACTTATAAAAATGAACAAATAGATGCATTTAAAACACAATGCCATTGGGCATTAGAAGAAAATAGCTGGGTCGATATTCATTGCCGAAAAGCTTATGCAGATTTAATAGCAATACTATCGATGAAAGAATTTCAACAGTTAAAAGGAATTATTCATTGTTTTTCAGGAGATGCTTCCGAAGCAACTAGATTGACTAAATTGGGTTACTCACTAGGAATTGGTGGAGTTATTACCTACAAAAACACAAATCTATTTGATAGCATTAAACACATAGATTTAAGCTATATAGTATTAGAAACTGATTCTCCATACTTAACCCCTGTCCCATTTAGAGGAAAGCCTAACCATCCCCAATACTTAAAGTTGGTTGCTCAAAAACTAGCTGATTTATATGAAAGGCAAGTAGATGAAATCATAAATATCACAACAAAAAATGCATTAAAATTTAAAGCTTTTTCAAATTTTCAATAATGGAGTGATTCAAATCGTGCCATTGAAACAAAGCATTTCTAAGATTAATGACAATTTCATTCTGGCTCTTTATTAATTTTCGAATTTCTCCATTCAAAATGATTTTCCCTTGATTAATGATTCCTATGGAATGACTAAGTTTTAAGACATCTGATAAATCGTGACTAATTAATAGGCATGGGATATTTTTTAATTCAATAATCTCTTTAATAATTAAAGCAAATTCCAATTTTTGTTCAGTATCTAATTGACTAAATGGTTCATCTAATACTAAATATTCAATGGGTTCACTGATGGCATTTAATATACCTAATTTTTGTTTTTCTCCGCCTGACAAATGAGTTACTTGAGTATTTAATATTTTTTGCAAATGAAAAATCTTAACATATCGAATAATTTCTTTTTGTGGAGAAACAGATTTTTGAAAAATAATATTTAAAAAATCTAATACGGTATGAAATGGTTTTAAATGTAAGTTTTGTGGTAAATAACCTGCTTTAACAAATTGTGGAATTAACCTTTCGTTATGATCATTTAATTCTACTCCATTGACTACTACGCTCCCATTTTCATTTTGCAATAATCCTACCACAATTTTAGCAACTGTGCTTTTTCCACTGCCACTTTTACCTATCAAAGCAAATATTTCTTTAGGTAAAACATTTATTCTTATATTAGACAATTGAAAGTGGTTATTAACCCTGTGTTTTTTTATTCTAATTTTTAACATATCTAATTATGCTTTTATGTGGCATTGATGTTGGCACCTCATCTATAAAATTAAGTGTAGTAGACGCATCTACAAAAAAAGTTATACACACTTGTTCTTTTCCTGAAACCGAGAATGAAATAATTTCAGTATCTCCAGGATTTGCTGAGCAAAATCCAGAACATTGGTGGTATTGTGTTATGCAAGTTATCAAAATGGCTAACGCCACAAAAAAATACAATCCATTAGATATATCGGCTATCGGAATATCCTATCAAATGCATGGATTGGTTATTTTGGATAAAGATAAACAAGTTTTACGACCATCAATCATTTGGTGTGATTCAAGGGCTGCTAGCATCGGCGATCTTGCCTTTGAAGCCTTAGGAAAAGAGAAATTATTAAAAGATTTATTAAATTCCCCCGGTAATTTCACCGCATCGAAATTGGCTTGGGTAAAGAATAATGAACCGCAAATTTATGAGCAAATTAAGCATGTTCTTTTACCAGGAGATTTTATCTCGTATAAATTTACTGATGAACTAACAACGACCATATCGGCGTTATCAGAAGGTATATTTTGGGATTTTAATAAAAATGAAATTTCTAAAGATTTGTTGGATTATTATGGTTTCGACGTTTCTTTTTTTCCAGAAATTAAACAAGTATTTGAAAATCATGGACAAATAAGTAATACTATGGCTTCTGAATTAGGTTTGTCTACTAATTTAAAAATAACTTATAAAGCTGGTGATCAACCCAATAATGCATTATCACTTGGCGTTGTAGAACCAGGAGAAATAGCTACTACAGCGGGTACTTCAGGAGTTATTTATGGCGTTAGTTCAGAACTAAAATATGATCCCAATTGTCGTGTTAATTCATTTGCACATGTTAATTACACTAAAGATTTACGGAGAATAGGAGTTTTAATGTGTATTAATGGAACAGGTATTTTAAATCGTTGGTTGAAAGAGAATTTTTTCCCTACAAATAGTTATACCGATTTAAACAGTTATGCTAATCAATCTGAAATAGGCTCAAAAGATTTAATGTGTTTCCCATATGGAAATGGTGCCGAACGAATATTTAATAATAAAATTATTGGTGGGAGTTTTAGAAATTTAGATTTTAATCGACACCAAAAAAATGAAATATCTAGGTCAGTCCAAGAAGGAATTGCCTTTTCGATGGTTTATGGGTTAGAGTTATTAAATTCATCAGGCATAGTTCCACAAAAAATAAAGGCAGGCTATGCGAACATGTATTTAAGTTCAATTTTTTCGTCAACAATCGTTAATGCGTCTAATGTGTCCATTCAGCTTTTAGAATCGGATGGAGCGTATGGTGCTGCTTTAGGTGCTGGTATTGGTTCTCATTATTATAAATCAGTACATGAAGGCATTAATTCCATCAAATTATTGTCTGAAATACTACCCGACCAAAACAAAAATAAAACGTCGGATTTTTATGAAAAATGGAAATCTGAGCTTTTGAAAATGCTATAAAAAGGCAAAGCCTCTCAATTTCTTGAGAGGCTGTACCCAGAGCCGGAGTCGAACCGGCACGGGCTTGCACCCACGGGTGTTTGAGACCAGCGCGTCTACCAATTCCGCCATCTGGGCAAATAAATTAAAATTTGCAATGCAAAAGTAGCTTTTCAAATCCGCTTTTACAAAATTAAATACAAGATTAAATAGTCTATTCGTATCGCAAAGCTTCGACAGGATCCATTTCGGATGCTTTGTATGCTGGGTAAATTCCTGAAAATAAGCCAACTAGTATACAAATTATTATTCCAATGGTCATCCATAACCAAGGTATAATAAAGCTAGCTTTTCCAGAACTAATACCTGATGCAATTAAATTGCCTATTGGAATAGCCATCATAATACCGCCGATACCACCAATTAAACAGATAACAATGGCTTCAATCAAAAATTGTTGTAAAATGCGAGCAGGAGTTGCTCCTAAAGATTTCCTTATCCCTATTTCTCTTGTCCGTTCACTAACAGAAACCATCATAATATTCATCAAAGCAATTGCAGCCCCTAGAAGTGTTATAAATCCTATTACGAACCCTCCTACTCGTAAAGTGGACGTAATACTTTCAAAACTTTTTGCGATTGAATCAGAGCGATCAATTGAAAAAGAATCATTACCACCGATTGGGTCCATACGAACTTTGCGCATGATGCCCCTAGCCTCTTCCATGAAGTCATCAAAATTAACAATTCTCAATGTAGAGGTTGTTATATCAAAATTTAACTGACGACCAACAGCCATTTTTCTACCAGTTTCCAATGGAACCATGATTACGCGATCATCTCCCCCGCCCATCATATTTCCTTTTTTGGATAATATACCAACGACTTTCATTTTTAATCCACTAACAATGATTTCTTTATTAATTGGATTTTCTTTTTCAAATAATTGATCTATAACATCCACTCCTAAAATACATACATTATTAGCATTCGTATATTCATTTGTTGAGAAAGATCTACCCATACTTATTTTATACCCCTTCATGTCTAAAAAATTATCATCAATGGCCATCAGCCTTGAGTTTGGATTCGTTTTTTTAGATAGGTATTTTGCAATAGCATTAAATGAAACATTTGTCTTTAAAGAAACATTACCCTTTTCCTTAAAAAATACTTTATATCGATATGCCTGCCGATAATCAATGTTTTTAAATTTTTTTTCTCTTTGCCCTTCTCTCCTAATTTGCATCGCAGCTCTATTTCGAATGTCAAATGAGTTTGCTCCCAATCCCGAGAATGAATTATCTACAGAGCTTTGGATACCATCGATAGCCGTTAATATGCCAACCAATGAAGTAATTCCAAGTGAAATAATGAGCGCTGTAAGAATTGTTCTTAATAAATTACTTTTTATAGACCTTAAACCCTCAAAAACATTTTCTTTTAAATTCATTTTGGTTACCTAAATTATAATTTTAGATTGCAATTTATTACATATTTGACTTGCAGAAAAACCAATGAAGTATCTAATTTTTCCATTAATCATATTTATGCTGAATTTAGATGTATTAAATGCCAAAAGCATCTTAATACCCATGGATAACTCGCAAAAAAATCATTTGAAATCTTATGGAATCGTATATAATTATTTAAAAAATGGTCAAAATGAAATAAGATGGTGCTTAAATTATTTAGGAGGATCATTTATTGTTAATTATGACAATGATCTATATGGAAAAATAATCAGTCAAGGCATAACATGTACGATACTAAAAGACCAAGAAACAGCTATTTTACTAAACGAACTTAAATCAATTGAAAGCAATTCAGAAGTTGTCATTTTAAATAAATTTGCTAGAATAGCTTTATATTCTCCATCATCCGCATCTCCCTGGGACGATGCAGTTTCATTAGCTTTGAGATATGCTGAAATACCTTTTGAAATTATATATGATCAAGATATATTAAATGGGCGACTCGTAGAATTTGATTGGATACATTTGCATCATGAAGATTTTACTGGGCAAATGGGTAAAATGTTTACTCAAAAAGATCAATTATGGTATCAAAATCAATTGATTGAAGATAGGAATGTCGCTAAATCAAATGGTTTTAAAAAGGTGTCACAATTAAAAAATAAGATCACTTTAATGCTAAAATCATTTATCATCGGTGGTGGTTATATGTTTGCTATGTGTACAGCGACAGATAC
Organism: Cytophagaceae bacterium; assembly: GCA_947486835.1. Taxonomy (GTDB): domain Bacteria; phylum Bacteroidota; class Bacteroidia; order Cytophagales; family Spirosomataceae; genus Aquirufa. The sequence continues at coordinate 19,238 of CANKVC010000020.1, forward strand.
ATTTGATATTTCCTTAGCAAGTTCTGATATAGACATTGTTGATTATAGTTTAGACGGTGATCCAACATCAGATAATATAAGCAATGGCTTGAAATTTCAAGAAACATTAGCCTTCACCAATTTCAACATCTATACTAATCCAAGGGTTAATGAATTCTCCGATATAGATGCCTCACCTAATTTTTCAACTCGAAAAATCCAGGAAGATTTAGATTATTTTGAATTAAATGACTTTTCCTCTAAAAATGATTTAATACCTTCCATGTTAAATCAAAATCATGAGAAAATTATCCATGGATTTATGGGGCAAACCACTACCTTTTCAATTTCTAGAATTAAACCTAATGTTATTATACTCGCTGAAAATCAAAAATTGGAAGAAGTAAAATATTTGTATGGCACTTTAGGAAAAGGATTCTTTTGCTTTCTAGGAGGTCATGATCCTGAGGACTACCAACATTTTGTTAATGAAGAACATACTGACTTGAGCTTGCATAAAAATTCTCCAGGATACAGGTTAATTTTAAATAACATCTTGTTTCCTTCTGCACAAAAGAAAAAACAAAAAACTTAAAATAGTTTTCTTAAATAATAATCTTCTGCAGAAACCATTATACCACTTTTCATATCTAATTGGGTTCCAAATCTGAT
>CANKVC010000021.1 GCA_947486835.1 Cytophagaceae bacterium
AATAGGTACATGTACCGCATTAAAAATTGGTAAAACATTGCACGTATATGATATCAAAATTCACGATGAATCAGGAAATTTGGTTTGTGTCAGCCGATTAACAGTAGCTATTTTGCCTTATTAAAATGCCTAAGAATACGAGTCTATATCGCCAAGATGCTGAATGGGATCACCTTTGGAAAGAATCTCAGCTGCATGATGCAGCCATCGCTATTTGGCGCTTACCTAACTCGGAAACACGTTCATTTTTAATTGACTCCCAAGGGGGACATGTTACGGATTCCCTTGATCTTCAGTCTTTTGAGCCAGGATTTATGGCGGCTCCATTTGTTGGGAATCCCTATTTTTTAAAGGCTGAGTATTTATTTGTTTCCGAGGTGCCAAGCGTTCACGTATCTGTTAAAGAGGTATTCCCATCTAAGGCCGGATCTCCTAAAAAAGAAAATTTTCTCTATTGGGTGAACGCAAGTATTCAAGCAATTAAGGCAGGTAGTTTTCAAAAAGTCGTGCTTTCTAGGACGGATGAGGAGGCTTTGGGTGCGGATTATTCGACCTTGCATTTTTTCGAATCACTCTGTCAAGTATACCCTAACGCCTTTGTTTCTGCTTTTTACATCCCCTCGCTTAAGCAAACTTGGATCTGTGCGACCCCGGAGGTTTTAGTTTCATTAAATCACGAAGGTATATTTAAAACGATTTCTTTAGCTGGAACGCAACCCGTGTCCACAAATGTTGGTCAAGTTACTATACCTCACGAAGCCCGCTGGTCCCAAAAGGAGATCGAGGAACAGGCTTTTGTTAGTCGGTATATTATTGAATGTTTTAAGAAAATCAGGTTGCGCGAATATATTGAAAATGGGCCCAAAACGATTCAGGCGGGTAATTTATTACACCTCAAAACTGAATACGTAGTGGATACAAAGGCGCTCAACTTCCCGCAATTGCCAGGGATTATGTTGTCTTTATTGCACCCAACTTCGGCTGTTTGTGGCACCCCAAAAGAAGCAGCAATTGATTGGATTAAACAAGCAGAAGCCTATGACCGTGAGTTTTATAGCGGTTATTTGGGCCCTGTGAATTTGAATGATGAGATTTATTTATTTGTCAATTTGAGGACGGTTAAAATTACGAAGGATATAAATGAATATATAGCAACTTATTATGCAGGTTGCGGAATTACAGAAGACTCTGACCCAGAAAAAGAATGGGAAGAAACGGAAATGAAGTGTCAAACACTCCAACGAATTTTATCGATTTAAGCTCGAGCTGCCCAATTATTTACTTATGGGTTTCCCTGAAATAATAACTTTAATAGTATCGATCCGGGCATCAGTGACCGTCATGATTTGAAACTGAAAGGCAGACAAAGTGATGACTTCATTGACCGCCGGGATATCTTCATATAGATGGATTAACATCCCGCCAAGTGTCTCGTAATCACCCTCAGGAAGATTCCAGTTGTATTTTTCATTTAAATAATCAATTTCATGACGACCAGAAAGGATAAACGTATGCTCATCTAATCGCTTTTCAATCCAATCCTCGGTATCATCAAATTCATCTTGAATTTCACCAAAAATTTGTTCCATTACATCCTCCATGCTGACCAAGCCTGAGGTACTCCCAAATTCATCAACCACAATGGCTAATGATTTTCTTTCTTTGGAAAATTTTAACATGAGATCATTCGCGGGCATGGCCTCGGGAACAATGGGGATGGAAGTGAGAATGCTAGGAATATCTTTTGGCTTTTTAAATAAAGCCAAAGAGTGACAGTATCCAACCACCTCTTCTAAGGTTTCTTTATACACTAAAACCTTTGAATGGCCACTTTCAATAAACACTTTTTTGAGTCCCTCAATGCCTTCCTCAATTTCAATGGCTGTAATTTCTGTTCGGGGAATCATGCAATCTCGCACTTTGACTTGCTTAAACTCCAATGCATTATGAAAGATTTTTGTATCTACTTCGTTTTCTTCTTCGGTAGATACCTTCCGATTTAAATTTTGCAAGTAGTGGTTTAAGTCGGTCAATCCAAAGGCCGGTTTTTCTTCAGAATAGCTTAAACGTAATACCCGAGTAATAAACCATTTTGACAATCCTACCGTCAACCAGACCAAAGGGAACATCAACGTATTTATGATCCAAATAGGAATGGCTAAAAATTCTAATATCGCATCAGGATTGATTAAAAAGATGCTTTTTGGTGTAAATTCTGATGTGGTGAGAATGATAATGGTCGCGATGATGGATGCGATAAGTCTGGCAATGATTTCATTCGTAATCAAAGGTAAATTTGCCAAAATCAGGTGATGCAAAAACTCTTCCATGAAAATGCCATAGGCTACTAATGAAAGGGTATTTCCGATCAACATCGTACCAATAAATTGGGAAGGACTTTGATTGAAATTTGCAATAATCTTGGCGCTTAGTATGTTTTGTTTCGCCTTAAGTTCAAAATAAAGTTTGTTGGACGAGACAAATGCCATTTCTACCCCAGAAAAAAATGCTGAAAAAACCATGGCTATGATGATTCCTACATATTGAGGCGTTTGTATGTCGGCCATTGAATCCAATTTATTTCTTATTTGATTTTTGTGAGTCTTCTTTTTTCAATCGTTCATTTTTTGAATACTGGAAGTAAAAAAGGCAGGCGACGCAATACATGAGCCAACCGTAATGATAAAATATTTCAGACCAGAAATGACCTTGAATATCTTTCGGTACTGGAGAATTTAGATCGATGATCCAAATGATTAAAAACCCAATCCCGGCCGCTAAACTTAAAATTTCTTTTCTACCCATATTAGGCAATCATTTTTTCTGTCCTCCTAAATGTAGAGACAAATAAGCCAATAAATATCAAAATAGAACCTACCCAAACTAAATTTATGTAAGGCTTCTCTATCGCTTTAATGATAATTAAATCTTGTTGGGTGGTATTGTAAGAAAAACTAAATTCCTGTGTTTGCGGATTGATCGCGGTAAACTTAATTTTTATCCCCGTTTCTTCACTTTCAAATGCGGGCATAGCCACCATCCGATCTTTGATAATAAACGTAGGAGCTAGTTGGAACTGCTGAAAATTCTTCCCTAATACATTGAAATTAGCACGAACTGCCGCATCATTTGGACCCAGTACTACATTTTCCACGTTAGTGACACGAGTAACATCCATTAAAACAGCTACAAAATCATTTAAGAATAAAGTATCTCCGATGGACACCGTGGCATCGACGGTTTGACTCCACTGTTTTTCTGATCCGGCATCTGCGGCAAGACGTGGATCTAATGATACATAGGTATAAATATCGTGGCCCCAAGCGTGTTTGACATCGGGTGAAATGGCGGTTCCCATTTTGGGATTCATTTGCCAACGAGGAAACAGGGATACAATTTTGCCTTCCGCGTTTTTAAATTCTAATTCATAATAATTGTTTTCAGGCTCCACCGTTAGCGTATCTCCTTTTTTAGCGATGGCCTGCCCTTCTTTTTCAATATCTTTTAAAGCAACTGCATGAAAATCACCTTCAATGATGTCAAAATCTTTGCGATTAAAATACCCCGGCTTTCCTCGTAATTCAATTTTTCTGCCTTTATAAGTAACAAGATAATCCTGCATTTGAGCTCCTTGTCCCAACCAAAGCGGCAGATTTTCCTTGTTTTCTTTATTGTCATCTTTGGTGAATTGCTCTACTTTATTAGAGATAGCAAAGCCAGATCGATTGAGCGAAACAACTTTGGAATATCCAGACGAAAACAAAACGCCTATAATCATAATCGCCAGGCCTACATGGGAAAGCGCGCCTCCGGCAATGGAGAATTTTTGCTTCGTTAAAAACCACAATATTTGGCCATTTGCGACTAATGAAAAAAGCCCGCTCCATAATAAAGCGATGTATGGAATTTCATACACCTTTTCGAAATTAATGACAATCACAGTTAATAAAACTGAAATCAAAAGAGATGAATAAAGTGGCTTAAATGAAGTGGATTGTTTTAATTTCCCCCACCAAACATATTGTCCAATTCCACTTAAAAGTGCAACCGCAATAAATATCCAAATTTGAATTTTACTATAATGTGCGACTTGATCTGCGGGCAAAGCTATATTTGAAACCATGCCAAAGGCCTCTGCAATTTTATTATATACAGGAATGGAAGTCGTAAAAATGAGTTGGAATGCCGATAAAGTCAACACGGAAGCCCCTACAAAAATCCAAAACTCCTTATGGTAAATACCAATCTCCTTTTCATCCTTAGGTAAACTTTTCCAACGATAGGCCGCTAAAATTATGGCCACAATTAAAAACGTGAACATATAGATTAGGAGTTGGCCCGAAAGGCCTAAATCTGTAAACGAGTGAACGGAGGCATTTCCGAGCACTCCAGACCGATTTAAAAAAGTGGAATACAGCACCAAAATAAAAGTCGAAATGACCAAAATAATGGAAGTTTTCAGAGCAGCACTTGAATTCCGATGGGCAATCATGGTGTGAATGGCGCCAATTAAAACGAGCCATGGGACAAAAGAGGCATTTTCCACCGGATCCCAATTCCAATATCCTCCAAAATTCAAAGTCTCATAAGCCCAATAGGCACCCATGGTAATTCCAATCCCTAAAATGGCAGCTGAAAATGCAGCCCAAGGTAAAGCGGGTTTTATCCATTCGGTCAACTTATTTTTCCAAAGTCCAGCAATTAAATAGGCAAACGGAACAAGAGTCAATGCAAATCCCAAAAAGAGTGTTGGCGGGTGAATGACCATCCAATAATTCTGTAGTAATGGGTTTAGGCCACGTCCATCTTTTGGAATAAAATTAGGCTGTAAACTCCACACGGGTAAGTCGGGCTGCGCTTCTCTTAACAAAAGAAATGGTGAAGATCCGATTTTCAAATCGATCCATGGGATAATGACACCTAAAATCATGGAGGTTAAAAACGTTTGCACTAAGGCAAACACAGTCATGACTGGCGATTCCCATTTAGGATTTTTGATCATTAAAATCACCCCTAAAATAGCTTGCCAGAATATCCAAAGTAAAAATGAACCTTCTTGGCCTTCCCAATAACATGAAATCATGAACATGGTGGGAAGTGCTAGGGAAGAATGTGTGAATGCGTAGTGGTATTCAAAATAGTGATTATAGATAATGACAAAAAGGCTAGTAGCTACGCCAATCACTAAAAATAAATGAATAATAAATAAGGTTCTTGCTGTTTTTTTCCAATCATTTTCGGCGAGCTCGTCGGTCGACTGAGTCGCTTTGAAGTATGAAAATGTGGCTAAAGCGGCCGTTACAAAGGACCCAATTACCATTAAATGACCTATCGTGCCAATATTTTCGTGTATCATATTTATTTTTTCACTTCAAATGAAGCGCTTGAATCTGCAGAAATTTTACCCTCTTGATATTTAGATGGGCATTTTAAAAGAATCTTGTCACAATAAAATATCTTGTCTGCTCTCATGCTTCCGACTAAAACAATTTTTTCGGATTTTTCAAAATCCTGAGGTTTTGGGGCGGCATAAATGACCTGGTTTTCACGGCCTAAACTATCTTCCACCGTAAATTCTAGTCGGTTTGCATCCAAGGCTGGATTAAATATCATGCCTAAGATTTTTCCTTGTGCGTCTTTTTTAAGTTTTCCTACGACATGTACTTTTTGGGTTGGGTCAGATTTTGATATTCTTTCCGCTTCATCAAAGCCCACATAGGTACTAGCGTCGCCCGTCGTAATTAAAATAATGCCGATGGCAATAGCCACTAAAATTAAACCAATGATATGTGTTTTTTTCATATTAAGCGTTCTTAGAAACCTCTTTTTCCAGTCGGGTAATTTTTTTGTCTAAGTTGAAAAGGTAGACAAAAAGACCTACGAGAATCAGCAAAACAACTGAAATGACCACATAGATTTTTCCATCTGCACGGAATTGATCCGCCATTTCGATGTCGGCTTGTTGGGCCATCAAAGTAAAACTGCTAACTAAAAGAATCAATAAAGTGTTTGAAAATTTCATATCTATTCGTTTTCTGATGTTATGTGTTCTAATTTTTTTATACGAATTCTAAGGTTTGCGATCCAATAGCCTAAAAGGGTCCAAGCGATAATTGCTGGGTAAAATACCAAGCGCATATTGGAATCTAAATCATATTTTGAAAATCCTGGGTTTCCACCATTTCCTGGATGCAATGAATCGGTCATACGAGGCAATATCCAAATCAAAATCATGAAAATAACAAAGGCAAAAATATTATAAACATTTGATATTCTTGCTTTTTGCTGTTCATCCGGCATGGAAGAACGCACTAAACCGTAGGCTAAATAAATTAAGAGACCGATTGCAACCGAATTTAATTTGGGGTCGTTGGTCCACCAATCTCCCCATGTAAATTTCGCCCAAAGACTACCTGTCACTAGACCTAACGAAGCAAAAACCAAACCAATCTCGACATAAGCATTTGAGATGAGATCACTTTTGATGTCTGATTTTCGAAGGTATTGAATCGAATGGTACACAGAAGTTCCTAATAAGAAAATCATGGTAAACCACATGGTTACGTGAAAGTAAAGGTTTCTCACGGTTTCATTTAAAATGGCTTGTCGGGGCACCTTCCCCATAAATCCCGCCCAAATCGTGTAGATTAAAAGCAGCATACAGGCTATTTTCCAATAATTCTTTTTTAATGTCTCCATATATAGGGGAATAAAATTCCTGATAATACTATAACAATTACGTCTAAGGAGGCCAAAGTAGCCATTTCATCCCAATTCTCCTGCATGGATATTCCATCCATCGCACTTTTTGAGAGTTTAAGTAAGAGCAATAAGAGTGGAATGATGATGGGAAAACTTAGGACTGACATCAATGTGGCTGAATTTTCTCCTTGTGCCGCTATTCCTGCGACCATCGTCAGTGTTGCTGAAAAACCGATAGATCCTAATAGTAAGGACATAAGATATAAAGGTAAATTCCCTACGGGATTGCCCATGACCCAAGAATAAAATACAATGCCCACAAACGAAATGCCGATCATTACAAGGGCATTGTAAAATATCTTTGAGTAGATGACCGCTTCTGGGCTTACGATCGAATAATAAAATATATTGCGCTGTTTGGATTCCTGAGTGAAACTTTTACCGATGGCATTGACGGCTATAAATAAGATAATGAGCCAAAATAAAGTATTCCAAGTGATGGGATTAATCGCTTGCTGTTTGGCTTTGAATGATAAATAACAAACAAATATAGTGGAGGCTAAATACAAGAGTAATCCATGAATCGCGTATTTCTGCCGCCATTCCATTTGGATTTCTTTTTTAACCAACACACGTATTTCGTTAATTAGCATGAATTAATCTAATAGGACCTGCAATTTACGACAGAAAATTTGCTTTAAGGAATATTATATAAGTATTTTACCCTGGGATTAATCGTAAATCCGTTGATTTTAATCTTTCAGCTGTAAACATCAAATTAAATCTCTAGTGGATCATTTTTTAGCTCAAATATACTTAGTACATTTGTAGCTAATTTTGAATAATTCTAAATAGGAGACCTTAGTTCTATATGCGTACAGTTGCAGATTTGGGTATTGGTGAGCACGGGTTTATTTCAGGTTTTACGGATGAAAAACTTTCCTTAAAATTATTAGAAATGGGTTGCTTGCCAGGAACGGAAGTTATTTTAACGCATCATGCTCCATTTGGCGACCCTATTGCCATTAAAGTTTCAGGTTATACTCTATCGATGCGAAGAGAAGAGGCGGCCACCATCCTAATAAATCATAAGTAAATTGACTAAAATCCCTAAAATAGCATTGATTGGAAACCCAAATGCGGGGAAGTCGTCCTTGTTCAATACATTGACTGGCCTACGTCAAAAAACGGGAAATTTCCCTGGTGTAACCATGGATAAATTGACCGGTATATGGGAATTAGGACCAAAAAATCAAATTGAGATTTTAGATTTACCGGGCATATATAGTATTTATCCAAAGTCCATCGACGAGGAATTAGTGATTAATATTTTGGGCAATCCGGCACATCCTGATTATCCCGATATGGCCATTGTCGTGGCAGATGCATCTAATTTAAAGCGAAATTTATTGCTTTTTTCTCAAGTTCGTGACTTGGGAATTCCAACCGTTTTGGCCCTCAACATGATTGACGTAGCTGAAAATGAAGGATATGTGATCAACTCGATCAAGTTAGCTCGTGAGCTCAGTGTAGAGGTGGCGGAGGTAAATGCTAAAAAGGGGATTGGCATTAATGGATTAAAATTAGCGGTTCAAAAAACCTTAGAAAATAGATTTTCGTCTAATGATGGCTTACCACTTCCGGTTTCGGAGGAGTTGATTACTGATATTCAGGTGGCTTTTGGAGACGTGGACCCTTATCGGTGTTTGCTATGGCTAATGGAACATGATCGGATGAAAATGTTTACGAAGGCCCAGTGTGCAGATTTGGATCAAATTATGGTCAAACATGATTTTGAACCTAAAAAATATAAGTCGGCCGAAACCGTCAAGCGCTACGAGTTTTTAACAGAGGTCGTCGATCGTTGTGTGATTAATTTAAATAGACAATGGGATGCGCCACCGGTGAAGACCTGGACAGACCGATTAGATAAATTATTTCTACATCCTGTTGGCGGATATTTGTTCTTTTTGGCGATTTTATTTGTCATGTTTCAAGCTGTTTTTACATGGGCCACGTATCCCATGGATGCCATCGATGCCGGGGTAGCTTTATTAAATGATTGGTTGAAAGGCATACTTCCGGAATCGACATTTAGAGGATTATTAACCGATGGATTAATTGCGGGAATCGGGGGTGTTTTGATCTTTATTCCACAAATCGCCTTCTTGTTTTTCTTTATTTCGATGTTGGAGGAAACGGGATATATGTCTCGTGTGATGTTTATCATGGATAAATTAATGCGCCGATTTGGATTAAATGGGAAGTCGGTCGTTCCCCTGCTCTCTAGCGTGGCCTGTGCTGTGCCTGCCATTATGAGTACTCGGTCAATCGGGTCTAGAAAAGATCGTTTGATTACTATTTTGGTGACACCTTTGATGTCATGTTCGGCTCGATTGCCTATTTATACGGTCTTGATTGCCTTAGTAGTTCCTGAAAAAAATACCTTATTTGGACTTTTCAACTTACAAGGATTGGTGTTATTTATCTTGTATTTGCTCGGATTTTTTATGGCATTATTTTCAGCCTACATCATGAAATTGATTCTCAAGGCGAAGGAAAAGAGTTACTTCATCATGGAATTACCTACTTATAAAGGGCCGAGATTTAAGCATGTGAGCTATACAATTTTGAACAATGTGAAGGCATTTGTTTTTGAAGCCGGTAAAGTCATCGTGGCTATTTCGATTATATTATGGGTGTTAGCTAGCTATGGTCCAGGAAATAGTATGGAGGATGCGACTAATAGAATTAAAGTACAAAATCCAAATTTATCAGGTGTTGAACTGAGCAATAAAATTGCCGGGGAAAAATTAGAAAATTCCTATGCGGGTCATTTTGGTAAGTTTATTGAACCTGCCATTAGGCCTTTGGGATACGATTGGAAAATTGGGATTGCATTGATCACCTCTTTTGCCGCGCGTGAAGTATTTGTAGGAACGATGTCCACTATTTACAGTTTAGGAGGGGAGATCGACAATGAAAATGCGACCATCAAAAATAGAATGCGTGCGGAGATAAATCCGCAAACTGGAAAACCTATGTACGATATGGCCTTAGGATTTTCTTTACTGATTTTCTATGCCTTTGCCATGCAATGCATGAGTACATTGGCGACGACCTACCGAGAAACTAAATCGTGGAAATATCCTTTGATTCAATTCGGTTATATGACCGCTTTGGCGTATTTATCCGCTTTTTTGGTCTATCAAGCCCTCTCTTAAATTTTAATTGGGATGGAAGTGGCCGCTAAATTGCTGGTTGCTTTTGCCACAATTTTCCCTTCCTGATTGTACATTTTAGCTTCTACATTAGCGATTTTTTTACCTACTCGGTAAACCTCTGAGGTAACCGTAACTTTTTCACCGGCTTTCGCGCCATATAGAAAGTCGACATGTAAATTGATCGTCACATAAAGGTGATCTATCTGAACGGTAATCAGGGTCATTCCCATGATTTCATCTAACATCGTTGAAATAACACCCCCGTGCAATACGCCTGCATGATTACATTGGTCTGCCCTCACATCAAATTCAGCTGTAATTGAACCTAGTGTAGCTTTTTTCAAGGTGCCGTCTAACCACGCAGATACAGGGTTCGGATTTCCGTCAATAATCTTGCGATCTAAATTTTGGTTCAAAAACTGAAGAACCGTTTCGTTTGGTTTCATATTAATTGGTTAGGCGGGAAAATTATTTTTTATGACCGGGTCCATGTTGCTGTTCGGCCAAACATAGGCATCCCCACATATCCCCGGATATCTAGGACTTTATTATTGTCTTTTACTTTTAAAATACAATCATAGGTTTTACCTGAATTTGGGTCATAAATTTTACCATTTTCCCAGGCGGAACCCGTGTATTTGAAATCTTGTAAAATGACTAATCCAATGAGGTCACGATTCTTTAATTTAGCATCAGGATTTTTGGCATCCTTTCTGCCGGGAGTTTTTCCCCAAGAGATTTTGCCATAATATTTATCTCCTTGTTTGTAAATACTTATTTTTCCGTCTTTTTCTTGCGAAAGCCACTCGCCCAATATGACATCAGGACCCGAGTTTGCAAATGAATTTGCATGTAGAATAAGTGTGCTAAATAATAATAAGAATGTTGTTTTCATCGATAGAAATTTTTTGAATGTGCAAATATATGGTGAATTCATGATAAATTACTAAACCAACAGAATTCCAAAAGGTTTGCTGACCTCATTCGGAATGCTTATTTTTGTACCGAAATTTCTTTTTAGATTTGAATTGAAAAAATCACAGCCAATATCACATTATGAATTATAATTTAGATCAAATTCCAGAGCGAACTGCAAAACCACGTCAAAAGGGATTGACGATGGTCATGGACAAAGGCTTGAGTTTAAGGCAAGTAGAAGATTTCATTGAGATGGGCGGTGCTCATACCGATATTGTAAAATTGGGTTGGGCTACTTCCTATGTAACACCCAATTTGAAGGAAAAACTGGCCATCTATAAATCAGCAGGAATTCCTGTTTATTTTGGCGGCACCTTATTTGAAGCATTTTATATTCGTGGCCAAGTGGATGAATATCAGCGGGTGCTAGACCAATATGGGATGGAATATGCTGAAATTTCTGATGGCTCAGTAGAAATGCCCTCCGATGTAAAATGTGAATTTATTCACAAGCTCTCTAAACAAGTAATTGTTCTTTCTGAAGTGGGATCGAAAGATGAAGCTAAAATAATTCCTCCCTACAAATGGATTAAGTTGATGAAAATGGAATTAGAAGCCGGTTCATGGAAAGTGATTGGAGAAGCAAGAGAAGGTGGTAATGTGGGTTTATTTCGTTCATCAGGAGAAGTTCGACAAGGATTAGTGGAAGAGATTTTGACTGAAATTCCCGAAGAAAAAATCATTTGGGAGGCACCTCAGAAGTCCCAACAAGTTTGGTTTGTTAAGTTGGTAGGCGCCAATGTGAATGTCGGCAATATCGCTCCTAACGAAGTTATTTCGTTAGAAACGATTCGTTTAGGTTTACGTGGCGACACATTTGACCATTTTTTAACACGATAAAATATAGATTTTAAGGGCCTATCCAACACATATAAAGGGTGTTTTGGGTTCATTTATTTTTCAAAAATACAAACATGCTTCAATTACTTTTGGATTTGTTAAAAGATCCCTTGCAATTTCTTACTGAGTTTATTTCGGCCAACGGATCTTTGACTTATGCACTTTTATTTTTAATTGTGTTTGTGGAAACAGGACTCGTAGTTATGCCTTTACTTCCTGGAGATTCTTTGTTATTTTCAGTGGGTTTGTTGGCCTCTGCTTCGGGCCAACTAGATGTTTATTATGTTATTCCTTTGCTTATTTTAGCAGCATTATCTGGAGATCAAGTCAATTATTTTTTAGGAAAATATTTCAGTTCCTGGATAAGGGAAAGGGAGCAAATCTTGTTTTTAAAACGTTCACACGTAGAACAAACGGAAACATTTTATGCTAAATATGGAGCTAAAACGGTAATTCTTGCCAGGTTTATTCCTATCGTGAGAACGGTAGCCCCATTTGTTGCCGGTGCCGGCCGTATGTCGTACCCCGTTTATTTACTTTATGGATTTTTAGGCGCTTGCCTTTGGGTTACTTCCATTACCATGGCGGGGTTTTATTTAGGAGATAATGCCTTTGTCAAGGAAAATTTCGAAAAGGTAGTTCTTGGAATTGTAGGGGTTTCGGTATTGCCCATTCTGATTGGATTAATCAAGCAACGCTTCGCTAAGTAGAAATTTATGGCTATATCTTCTCTTTATGGCTTAATTGGTTTTCCTCTCGGACACTCATTTTCTAAAAAGTATTTTACTGAAAAATTTCAATCGCTAGGGTTGTCCAAATCGCATGCCTATGAACAATTTCCCATCGCATCGATCGACGAATTTCCTGGCTTATTGGCCCAGCATAAATCCACATTAAAGGGTTTAAATGTAACGATTCCTTATAAACAACTTGTCATGCCATTTTTAAGCGAGATAGATTCTGCTGCTAAAAAAATAGGTGCTGTCAATACAATAAAAATTTTGCCAAGCGGCCATACCATCGGCTACAATTCAGATTATTGGGGTTTTAAAAATACACTTACTTCATGGACAGCTTTGTCCTATTTTAAATCAAAAAAAGCGTTGGTTTTAGGTCAGGGGGGAGCTGCTAAAGCCATTATTGTTGCTTTGGAAGATCTAGGAATTCCAGTGATTAAAGTTTCTCGAGTGGCTTCCTACGATGCTATTTCTTATGAAGAAATTCCAAGCATTATTTCTGAAATAGGTCTGATCGTGAATACCACACCCCTGGGGATGTTTCCAAATATTGATACAAGTCCTCCTTTGCCCTACGCAGCTTTGAATGAACAGCATTTTTTATACGATGCCGTTTATAACCCATTAGAAACTTTATTTCTTAAAAAAGGAATTGCCGCTCGCGTAGGTGGCACGCATACAGGAATTGATATGTTAATCGGTCAGGCCGACAAGGCTTGGGAGATTTGGAAATCTTAATGTAAATAGACCCCTCTTTTTTGAGCATCGGAAATAATTACCTCAACGTGCTCAGACAGAGTAGTAGACAATTCGTATCCTTTGTAATCAGCTGAAATCGGAAACTTTCTGTAATTGCGATCGACCAAAACAGCTACTTGAATTTTTTTGACCGGGATACTTAAAAAAGGAGCTAAGGAATAAGAAAAAGTTCGACCTGTGTTTAAAACATCGTCAACGACCACGATCACTTTGTTTTCAAATAGGTTTAATGAACAATCAAAACGGACAGGTTGATCGTATGGAATTTCTTTATTTAACTGAATTTCCACCGCCTTCGCTTGTAGCTTTGAGATTTCCTGGATATGTTCACAAAGCATTTTAGCTAAGGCAAAGCCCTCGCCTACAACTCCAGCAATAATAATTTCCTTTTCTTCAAAATTATTTTCATAAATCTGAAACGAAATTCGTCTGATTTTTTGAAGTAATGAAGGTCCGTCTAAGATTTGTTTTGCCGACATAATTGGTGGTTACACTAAAATAGCTCCTAAAATTACCAAAATTATCCAAATTTCGTACCTTTACGCTTTATTTAGCAGTTAAATTAATTTATATGGCCAAAATGTATGGGGCGCAACAGCGCCAACAAATGCAAGCTCCTTCCAATCCATTAGCGATTAAAACGAAGAAATACGGGTTAGAAAAAAACAAATACATTGGACTTTGTATGCGCCAATTGGTTGCCAATCAGTGGAAATGGTCGTTTATTCCTTTGGTTTTGATTCTTGCTAATGTGGCTCTAAATCTTTCTGGCACCTATAAAAACTATTGGATTTATATATTTATTGCCATCGGAACTGTTGGATATATTTTATTTTGGTTGATTCAATTTACAGGAATTACTCAATTAGCTCAGTATAAGCAGCTTTTCGACAAGTATCGATATGAAATAGATTCTCGTCAAATTTTTATGAAAATTTCCGATAAAGAGGGGGGTATGTTGAAATGGGATATGATTTTAAAAGCATACAAGGATAAGCAATCTTATGTGCTTGAAATGGGAAAATTTCAATTTATGTATTTGCCATTTTCGATCTTCAATAATGAAAATGATAAAAAATTGATGGATAAAATCCTTCGTGATAAAGGATATATTCAATAAATTTTATGGGCAGAATCTTAGCCATTGATTTTGGTTTGAAACGTACGGGTTTAGCTGTGACGGATTCATTGAAAATTATCGCCAATGGCCTCGAAACAGTTCCTACACACACGCTGATCTCATATTTAGAGAGTTATTTCAAAAAAGAAGCCGTTGACGAAGTGGTCATCGGCATGCCAAAAAATTTAGATAATTCAGATACGGACTCCACTGCTGGTGTTCGAATTTTCATTAAAAGCTTTAAAAAGAAATTTCCTGAAGTACCCTTGCACGAGCATGATGAAAGGTTTACCTCGAAATTAGCGATGCAAGCTATGATTGCTGGCGGAATGTCTAAAAAAGACCGGAGAGAAAAAGGGAATGTAGACCGCGTTTCGGCAACCATCATATTGCAATCCTATATGGAAGCAATGCACTAAATAGCTTTTATTTGGTGACTACTTTGGCAAAGCGATGGTAAAATGGCGTTTTGCTCGTTGAGTTTTTAGGCTTGAATTTTCCAGTTATAATCGGCACATACATCACTCTACGTCTAGATTTTTCTCCAAAATTAGGAGAAACTTCCACCCGATGCCACAACCTTCCATCATGAATGGTTAAGTCACCTCGCTCGATTTCAAAAGCAGCTTCTCTAGGGTCTGAACGATGATCTATAAATTGTTTTTTACCAAAAAGCAGTTTTAAAACGCTTTGATTTTGAGTTCCAGGTAACACTCTTAACCCTCCATTGGATGAAGGGCAATGATCTAAATGTATTCCTACATTTAGCATAGGTAATATTTTTTGACCCAAAAATAAATCACGAGGGCTATCGGTATGCCAGCCCATTTGTGTGAATTTGGAATTTGGTTGATTTATATAGTGGTTAAACACCAAGCCATCTTTTTCATCTTCTGAAATTCGTCCGTCATAAGGGGCTAGGAATTCTGTTAATATGCTTAATCGTGGATCTTTTAAGAATTCTTGCAACACATTACTGTACTTATTTGTGAAGCACATGCGTTGGATCATGTCTTTCCCCTCTGGATCTTTCCCAAATTTTAATGGAATTCCATTGATTTTTTGTACCCCTTCTTCAAGCCATTTTGATTCAATTTTGGCTAATTCGTCAATAAATACTAATGCAGTATTAGGGTCGATAAAATTCTTAAAATGAATAACTCCAAATTTTTTGAAATAATCTTTTTGCTCTTGGGTAATTTCTGACCCAAGGGTGAAAGTCTTGTATTCAAATTTTATAATTGGTTTTTTCATATTTAATGGGCAATGGTTACTTGGCAATTTTCAATCTCAAATTTCTTTTTGAATTTTGAACACGCAATTTATGTATTTGTGTTCGAAAAATTTAAACAAAATTTAATTTTATGATAAATATCAACAATCTGATTCCTAATTGACCATTTAATTTCCGAAATTTAGATGAAATTTTAAAAATA
Source organism: Cytophagaceae bacterium (assembly GCA_947486835.1). Taxonomy (GTDB): domain Bacteria; phylum Bacteroidota; class Bacteroidia; order Cytophagales; family Spirosomataceae; genus Aquirufa. Next base: position 15,797 of record CANKVC010000021.1, read on the forward strand.
AGAATTTGAAATATTTAATCTTGTTCATCTCAATGACTGCTTTTAGTCAACCCATTCCACACAAAGGTAAATATTTTGTTTATTGGGGCTATAATCGATCAGCTTATCCTAGCTCCGATATTTCCTTTAAAGGACCTGGTTATGACTTTACGTTGAATAAGGTCACAGCCTCAGACGCCCCCACTACTTTTGACGGATTTGAGACTTATTTTAATCCATTGCTCTTTTCAATTCCCCAATTCAATTTACATGCGGGGTATTTTATTAAAGACAATTTGTCCTTAAGCATAGGTTGGGATCACATGAAATATGTAGTGGATGATTTTCAGAATAGTCACATCACGGGAAATATTTCAAGTCAAGCTTCAAATCCAGGTATTTGGGTAAATCCTACTTATGTGGGAAATTTTTCAAATTCGCCGATCGTCATTGATCCAACGGATTTTGTTGATTATGAGCATACCGATGGATTTAATTTTGCGGCAGTTGAGGTAGATCATTACGCAACATTATGGCGCGCAGGAAAAACAAAGATGCAATTAGACTGGATTAATGGAGTCGGCATCGGTGTAGTGGTTCCCCGTTCTGATGTTCGTTTATTTATGGTAGGTCAAAACAATTTTTGGAATTTAGCCGGGGCAGGTGCGTCCATTAAATCGGGTTTGCGATTAAATCTAACCAAGTCATTATTTCTCGAAACTACCTTAAAGGGTGGGTATACTGACTTGTGGGATGTTCATACGACAGGGCGATCGGTCGATAAAGCCAGTCAGTCCATTTGGTTTGGAGAGTGGTTTTGGGTGCTTGGATTTAATTTTGGTAAGGCAAAATAAATTTTTAGTTAAACCTAAATTGTGTATGTTTGGGGATGCGATTGATTTGGCTTCTCCTTTTTGTATTGTCTTTTTTGGCCGTTCGAGGCCAACAAACAGGTCGTATAGAAACGGATCGACCTGATCAAACAGAATGTCCTTTCATTGTCAAAAAAGGATATATCCAAGCAGAAATGGGCTTTAATCGCAATAGTTATGCGGAAGGCCTCGAGTATTTTTTCCCGACAACCTTACTTAAATTGGGCTTGTGGAAAAATCTAGAACTGCGATATGTGTCTATGGCCTCTTCCTCCGCTGGCATTTCAAGTTTTAAAACAGAAGCCATTGGATTTAAATTGGCCTTATTGGAAGGGAAAAAATGGATTCCAAGAACGTCCATTATCACACATCTTCATTGGGATAATTTAAGTCGTGATGAAAGTGAGCGAAATCCAACCAAACATTCAGTGGGCGATGCGGTATTAACTTTTCAAAATGATTTCGGCAGTGGATATGGAATTGGCTATAATTTTGGAGCTGAATTTCATTCGAATGGCAGCATGGAAGGAATTTATCGGATTGCTCCTAATATGAACATAGGTCAGAACGGGTATGCCTATGTTGAAGTTTTTGGCCGAGTTCCTTTTTCAGTGAATGTAGATCATTGGGTAGATGGAGGCTTAGCCTATTATCTAAGTGATCATGTTAAATTAGATTGTTCTATTGGCAAAAGTTTGTCAAATAAATCAGATTGGTATGGAGCTCTCGGTATTTCTTTCCGTTTCAAAGTTTTTAATCCGTAGAATATCTTCTCCCGTGACAAATTATGTAAATTGCGAGAATGAAAAAATCAGGATCTCTTTTTCATATCGTTTTTGTAATGTTAACGTTGGCATTTTCCGCTATGGGTCAGACTCCTATGAGTGTGACTACGCAAATTGGCTCAAAGTCCATTTCCCAAGACGAAAACTTCATTCTTTCATTTACGTTGACCAGTGCTGAAAATGCTTCGGCATCATTGCCAAGCTATAAGTTCCCCGAGCTTTTGAATTTCAAAAAACAAGGCGTAAGTCGGGCTAAGGCATCTCAATCCATCAATGGCCAGATGGTAAATTCCTATACTTTTTCTCAATATTATCAGCCTGATAATGCAGGTAATTTTGAAATAAATAATGAATTTATAGAGGTGGGTAATCAGACGTATAGGATCGAACCTTTTACGATCGTCGTAAGCCCAGCGGTTGACACAGAGGAATTTACAGAAGAGCTTTTGCCAAGTGAGTTCATGCTGAGAGCAAATGAACCGTTTTTTGTGGTTACCTCGAATATAGGTAAGCCATTTGTTGGCCAAGGATTCACCTTGAAAATGTCGTTTTTTGTACCGGAAAGTACTACGCAGGAATTCGAATTTGATCGGAATGACCTTCAGATCCCCGCCTTAATTTCTAAAATGAAACCGAAGTTTTGTTGGGAAGAAAATTTTGGAATTACCACGGAACAAATTGTCAAGGTGTCCATTAACAAAAAGAAATATACGGAATATCGGTTTTTTCAAGCCACCTATTTTGCTTTACAAAATCAAAAAATTCAGATACCTGCACTAAAATTAAGAGTCATGTCTCTTACTAGAAAAGGTTTAGAAGCCATTAAAAAGCCTATTTATTTTACTTCGGCTCCTGTAGAAATTAAGCTTAGGGATTTGCCGCATCACCCGTTAAGTGGAAAGGTTCCGGTAGGAAATTTCCAATTGAAAGAAAATGTTTCGTCGTCAATTTCCAAGACGGGGCGCCCTATTATGTATACAGCTATTTTATTAGGAGATGGAAATGGAGTTTTGTGGAATTACAAATCTCCGGAGTCTGATTATTTCATCAGTTTTGTGCCGATTTCAGTTCAAACGACTGTGGCACCGTTCCAAGAAAAAATGTTTGGCAATAAAACCGATAAAATTCAAATTATTCCCAAACAACCAGGTAAATTTGCACTAAGTCATTATTTTAATTGGATCTATTTTAATGTAAAAACTGAGCAATTTGATACATTAAGGTCCAAAATGGTGTTGGATATTACAGGTAATTCATCCGATCATTTACTTAATACTGGGCAAACGGAGGATGAGGTTTACCGAGGGATTGAAAATAAAAAGACGTTGGATGTGTCCTGGGCCAGGTGGGTTAATTGGAGTCAATTAACCAATTTAATATTGATATTTTTAGCGATTGTTATAGCTTTCCTTGTTTGGAAAAAGCCAAAATAAAATGATATGAGTAGTATATACGGAAAATTATTTCAGATTAGTACTTTCGGGGAATCCCATGGACCCGCTGTGGGAGTTATTGTTCAAGGTTGTCCTTCGGGGATAAATTTCGACCTAGATTTTGTGCAATCTGAGTTAGATCGAAGAAAACCAGGTCAGTCGCGCATAACTACTCAAAGAAAAGAAGCGGATTCTATCGAAATTTTATCGGGTGTTTTTGAAGGTAAGACAACGGGTACGCCGATCGCCATGCTCGTGTGGAATGGCGATCAGCGATCTAAAGATTA